>JAUXNR010000435.1 GCA_030682755.1 Flavobacterium sp. | reverse complement strand
TTTTCACATAAAAACAACAAAATCGCTGTTTGGAATTTAGCATCTTCTAAAGCAGAAATCGGTTGATTTTTTCTTCTCTTTTCAAAAATGGAATTGATTTCACTTTCTGTAAAGTTTTCAAACTGAATTTGATCTAAACCATGATCTGAAAGTTGACAACCGTTTTCGTTGAAATAAGCAATTCTTTTACTTAAAGCATTACATAAATCAGAATACGTATTAATTTCAAAATCAACTACTTTTGTTAATGAATCAATATAATTATTATACGTTTCACTTGCAATTAATATTGCTTTATCAGGACGGAAAGCAGTGCTTACTTTTACTGAAAAATCGCTTTTGGCTAATTGTTGGTGATACGCTAAATCATCCGTTGGATCTTCGGTTGTACAAACTACTTCGGCGTTCGCTTTCTTTAATAAATTCTGACAAGAAAACTCAGAAGTATTTAATTTTTGCGACGTTGCTTCGTAAATAGCTTCCGCTGATTTTTCATTTAATAATTCATAAATGTCAAAGTAGCGAGCTAATTCCAAATGTGTCCAATGATACAACGGATTTCGCATGGTGTACGGAACCGTTTTTGCCCATTGAATGAATTTATCTTTGTCGGAAGCATCACCTGTAATGAATTTCTCATTCACACCCAACGTTCGCATCGCTCTCCATTTATAGTGATCGCCATTAATCCAAACGTCGGTAATATTTTTAAATTGATTATTTTCTGCTATTAATTTTGGCGATAAATGATTGTGATAGTCAATAATAGGCTGATTTTTAGAAAAGTTGTGATACAATTCTTCCGCATATTTATTTTCTAACAAAAAATTATCGTGTATGAATTTCGTACTCATTATACTTTTTTTTTAATCTTCGTTCGATGGTTTTCCGATGGTAGCCAAAATTCCGCCATCTACATAAATTATTTGTCCGTTTACAAAATCACTCGCTTTAGACGATAGAAAGATAGCTGCTCCGGCCAAATCTTCCGGATCTCCCCAACGTGCTGCCGGCGTTCGGCTGATGATAAACTCGTTAAACGGATGACCATCTACACGAATTGGTTCTGTTTGAGAAGTAGCAAAATAACCCGGACCAATGCCGTTGACTTGAATGTTATGTTTTGCCCATTCGGTTGCTAAATTTTTAGTAAGCATTTTTAGTCCGCCTTTTGCCGCAGCATAAGCAGAAACACTGTTTCTTCCCAACTCACTCATCATCGAACAAATGTTGATGATTTTACCTTCTTTTCGCTCAATCATTTGTTTTGCAATCAATTGCGACATAATGAATGGTCCGACTAAATCGACATCAATCACTTTTCTGAAATCGGCAACCGGCATAGTGATGGCCAATTCGCGTTTGATGATTCCTGCGTTGTTTACTAAAATATGAATGTCACCAATTTCTTTTTGAATTAATTCAACGTTTTTGGCGGCATCAATTTCGTCGGTTACATCAAACAAATAACCTGTTGCCTTGTAACCTTTGGATTTGTAATACGAAATCGCTTCTTCCATTTTGGATGGCGTGGTTCCGGTAATAACCAATTGAGCACCGGCTTGAGCCAATGCTTCGGCAATGGCCATTCCTAAACCGTGCGTTCCTCCGGTTATCAAAGCGTTTTTATGTGTTAAATCGAATAATTTCATGTTATCTTAGTTCATTTGGTGGACAAATATCCATATCGCTATAATCTAAATTTTCGCCCGCCATTCCCCAAATAAAGGAATAATTGGATGTTCCGGCACCTGAATGAATGGACCATTCCGGCGACAAAACCGCTTGATTATTTTGCATAAAAATGTGACGTGTATGTTGTGGTTCTCCCATAAAATGAGAAATGGTTTGCCCTTCTTCTAAATCAAAATAGAAATAGGCTTCCATTCTGCGGTTGTGCGTGTGAGCAGGCATCGTGTTCCAAACATTTCCGGGTAATAATTCGGTTAAACCCATTTGCAATTGACAGGTTTGAACGATTTCGTTCACAATCAATTTATTTAAAATTCGTTTGTTGGCTGTTTTTTCTTCACCCAACTGAATTACGATTGCATTTTCTTTGGTTACTTTTTTGTTTGGAAAATGCGTGTGAGCCGGTGCTGAATTGATGTAAAACAAAGCAGGATTCTCTTCATGGCTTGAAAAAATAACTTCTTTTGCTCCCATTCCAACATATAAAGCTTCTTTTTTGTTTAGTTCGAAAGCTTCTCCGTCAACAGTTACCGTTCCTTTTCCGCCTACATTCACGATTCCTAACTCGCGACGATCTAAAAAGTTTTCTGATTTTAAATAGGGAATTGTTTCTAATTTTAATGTTTTGGAAACCGGCATAATTCCACCCACAATGTAACGATCATACATCGAATAGGTTAAATTTATTTCATCTTTTGAGAATAAATTAGCAACCAGAAATTGGTCTCTAATTTCTTGTGTATCGTACTTTCTGGCATCTGCAGGATTTGATGCATATCTAAAACTAAAATTTGTCATGACTTTTATAATGTTGTAATCGATTACACAAATATAATAATTATTTTTAATAAAACTAAAATATGTATATTTTTTAGCTACTAAAAATGGGATATCTGAAAAAAAAGACCTTTAAACTTACTAAAATCGAATAAGTCAGAACGTCTCAAGTATCAATCCTTTAGTAATTTAAGTCAAAATCGTTAAGGGTAACCACTTTTTCAAATCGTCCAT
>JAUXNR010000433.1 GCA_030682755.1 Flavobacterium sp. | reverse complement strand
TCAGGGCCACAACGTTTGCCGGGTACGCCAACTACAGAATTGACAAATACGTTATCAGGACCTTTCAATAATATGGGAGTTCCTGGGGCAAAAAGTTTTCACTTAGCATTTCCGGGTTATGCTGCTTTGAATCCATATTATGGAAGAATGGCAACATCGGCTTCTGCTACTGTTATTGGAGATGCAGTTAGTCAAAGCCCTACTTTTTTCTCACTTTGGATTGGAAATAATGATGTGTTGGCTTATGCAACCAATGGAGGTGATGGTGTTAACCAATTGGGCAATTTAAATCCTGCTACTTATGGAAATAATGATATTACAGATCCAAATGTTTTTGCAAGCGTGTATAGTGGTTTGTTAGATCAACTTACTGCAAATGGAGCAAAAGGTGCTGTAGCAAACATTCCTTATGTTACATCTATTCCTTATTTTACAACAGTGCCATATAATCCGGTACCACTTGATGCACCAACAGCAGGATTGTTAAACGGAGCTTATGCAGCTTATAATAATGGATTGTTATTTGCTGCTGGAAACGGTTTGATAAGTTCAGATGAAGTTTCCAGAAGAACCATTACTTTTCAAGCTGGAGCAGGAAATGCAGTAGTAATTGAAGATGAATATTTAACCAACTTATCTTCATTCGGCATTCCATCATATCGTCAAGCTACAGCTGAAGATTTAGTAATTTTACCGGCCAGTACTTTTATAGGAACAGTTGTTGGAGGAAATCCACAATTAATTAACGGTTTATCCGTGCCATTAGCAGACCGTTGGGTGTTAACTAAAAATGAAATCCAAGAAGTTAAAGTAGCAGTTGATGCATACAACGCATCTATTCAATCATTAGCCTCTGCAAAAGGATTAGCTTTTGTTGATGCTAATGCATTGTTGAATCAAATTGCTACCACAGGAATTCAAAGTGATGGATTCATATTAAGAGGTAATTTGGTTTTTGGAAATGCTTTTTCATTAGATGGTGTTCATCCAACAAGCAGAGGATATGCTTTTATTGCTAATAAATTTATTGAAGCTGTAAACGCCACATATGGTTCTAATTTGCCAAAAGTAAATATTGGAAATTACAATAATTTATATCCTGCTCAAATGTAGCACCTAAGG
>JAUXNR010000421.1 GCA_030682755.1 Flavobacterium sp. | reverse complement strand
TTTCCCGGCGGGAGTTCTCCGCCCGTTGCGAATTGACGATATTATTCCACTTTATACATGACAAACTCCGTGATTTTTTCCGACTTTCAACGGCTTGAAACATGCGGTCAGTCATTTACGATTTTATATCCGTCAAACTTACCATTTTTATCAAGCCATATAAGTAGCCACTCAGAGTCAATATTAAATATACTTGTTCTTTCAGTGTCCAAGAAATATATCATATCCTTTTCAACGTCTTTAAAATAATTTGTTTCTAAAGACGGGCCAAGCAATTCTTCAATTTCTTTTTTATTTTTTCCCGGCAAGACATTTTGAACGACATCCTTTAACATCATTCCTCTGCGGCTTATATCGTTAGTTGTATCTAACGAGGAATTCCCTTTCCATTTGTTCGTATCAAACTTAAGCAAATTAGACCCCACCGGCAAATCTCCCAAAATAATTTTTTTTAGAAGAATATTTTGGGATGTTAATAAAACCATTGAGCAAAAAGAAGCCGCTATAAATAAAACTATTTTGCCCTGCTTTTGTTTTTGAGTCGCTTTATAAATAACAAAACTTAAAGCAAGTATCCCGATTATAGTCAGCGCAATATGTGTTGCCACAAGTGAAATAAAATAACAGAAACCTATTATGCCTGAAAAATAATTCAGCGGTATTATATACTTAAGAAATACCGGGGCAAAATATAAAAATGTGCTAAAAAAAGCCACGGCAATAATTTTAATGTTATCTTTTAACATTTACTTTGGCGGTTGCTGCATTAACTTCTCGATATTATCAAGTATTTCCTTTGCGTAAGAATCATCGTCCATGATACGTTCGTCTTTTAACTTTTGGCCTATATCTCTCCCAACTTTATTATTCCACAAATCCATCTGTCTTGCTTTTTCGCCGGGATTATCACGATTTAATTCATGGTTGTCGGCAATTTCTTTCGCAAAATCATATCCGATGTCTCTTGTCATTATGGCGTTCCAATAAGCGTGTCTGAACGCGTCGCTTACGTCGTCCGTGCCGGTATATCCAAATTCTTTGCGCGTGCGTTCATAAGC
>JAUXNR010000409.1 GCA_030682755.1 Flavobacterium sp. | reverse complement strand
AGTAGATTTTGTAATCATAACCGGAGGATTAGGCCCAACTAAAGATGATTTAACAAAAGTTACATTCTGTGATTATTTTGATGATAGCTTAATTAGAAATCAAGATGTAGAAAATCATATAGTTGCACTTTTTACAAAATTAAATTTCAGGGTATCCCAAGTAAATCTTGATCAATCTTTAGTGCCTTCCAAATGTGTAGTCTTACAAAATGATTACGGAACCGCTCCCGGCATGTGGATGCAAAAAGATAACACTGTTTTTGTTTCCTTACCCGGTGTGCCTTATGAAATGAAAGCAATAGTGAGCAATCATCTTATTCCTAAAATTGTAAGTGAATACAAGCGACCTTATGTTTTGCACAAAACAATAATGACTTATGGTCAAGGAGAAAGTATGGTGGCAGAACGTATTGAGTCATTTGAAGATAGTTTGCCAAGTTATGTGAAGTTAGCCTATTTGCCTAGTCCGGGCCGAGTTAGACTCAGATTGACAGCAAGAGGTTTAGATGAAAACTTGTTGCATTCAACCATAAACGAATTAGTACAAAAGTTGCAAGAAATCATAGGCGATATAATTGTTGGATTTGAAGAAGAGGAAAGTATAGAAGTAATTTTAGGAAAAATATTAACTCAACGAGGAAAAACTTTAGCAACAGCTGAAAGTTGTACGGGAGGTAAAATTTCTGAAATGATAACAGCAGTTCCGGGTTCTTCCAATTATTTTAGAGGAAGTATAGTTTCCTATGCAACAGATACAAAAATTTCTTTGCTAGAAGTTAACCAAGTAACAATAGAAACGTTTTCTGTTGTCAGCAAACAAGTAGCAGAAGAAATGGCACTTGGAGCTCAAAAAAAATTAAAAGCCGACTTTGCCATAGCCACTACCGGAAATGCCGGGCCGTCAAAAGGAGAAGCACCAGCAAATTTAGGAACAGTTTGTATTGCAATTGCAACACCTAACGGCGTTTTTTCGGAGGAATTTAACTTCGGACAACCTCGTTCTAAAGTAATTGACAGAGCCGTAAACAAAGCACTTGAATTGCTTCTGAAAGAAATTTTAAAAAACTACTAAAATTTGTTTGTGTAATAGATTAGTTTTTTGTTTCTTTGCACCCTGATTTTGAATAACGATAAAAGATAAGCATAATGTCAAGAGTTTGTGACCTTACAGGTAAAAGAGCGATGGTAGGAAACAATGTTTCTCACGCGATGAACAAAACTAAGAGAAAATTTTCTGTAAACTTAGTTAAAAAACGTTTCTATCTTGCTGAAGAAGACAGATGGATTACGTTAAGAGTAGCTGCATCTACTATTAAAACGATTAACAAAAAAGGGTTGGCTGCTGTATTGAAAGATGCAAAAGCAAACGGATTTATTTCATAATTCCAACCTAATTAAATATACAGAGAAATGGCAAAGAAAGGTAATAGAATCCAAGTAATTTTAGAGTGTACAGAGCACAAAACTTCAGGAGTTCCTGGAACGTCTCGTTATATCACGACTAAAAACAAAAAGAATACTCCGGACAGATTAGAGATTAAAAAATTTAATCCAATCTTGAAAAAAGTAACAGTTCATAAAGAAATTAAATAAGATAAGAAATGGCAAAGAAAACCGTAGCAACGTTACAAACAGCGTCAAAAAGATTAACTAAAGCCATTAAAATGGTAAAATCTCCAAAAACCGGAGCTTATACTTTTGTTGAATCTGTAATGGCTCCTGAACTTGTAGATAATTTCTTGAAAAAGAAATAATCTGAAATAGATAGTATATAGCTAAGCTACTTTCCTTGAAAGTAGCTTTTTTATTTTTATATTTGCTCTCAGAATAAAATACTTAAAAATAAGAATATGAGTTTTTTCAAACGAATATTTTCTTCCGAAAAAAAGGAAACTTTAGATAAAGGGTTAGAACAAACTAAGACTTCGTTTTTCTCAAAATTAACAAAAGCTGTTGCCGGAAAATCAACCGTTGATGAAGATGTATTAGATAATTTAGAAGAAGTATTAATTTCTTCAGATGTTGGTGTTAAAACCACCTTAAAAATTATTGATCGTATTGAAGAGCGTGTTGCGAGAGACAAGTATTTGGGAACAGAAGAGCTCAATAAAATTCTTCGTGAAGAAATTTCAGGTTTGCTTTCAGAAACTAATTCCGGTGAAGCAAGTGAATTTGAGGTTCCTGCCAATAAAAAACCTTATGTGATTATGGTTGTTGGCGTAAATGGTGTTGGAAAAACCACCACAATCGGAAAATTAGCCTATCAATTCAAAAAAGCCGGTCATAAAGTAGTTTTAGGTGCTGCTGATACCTTTAGAGCTGCCGCGATAGATCAATTACAAATCTGGGCTGATCGGGTAGGTGTACCCATTGTAAAACAACAAATGGGAAGTGATCCTGCATCCGTAGCATTTGACACATTGCAAAGTGCCGTAACGCAGGGAGCTGATGTGGTTATCATTGATACAGCAGGGCGTTTGCATAACAAAGTGAATTTGATGAATGAATTAACCAAAGTAAAACGCGTAATGCAAAAAGTGGTTGGCGACGCTCCTCACGATGTATTATTAGTTTTGGATGGTTCAACCGGACAAAATGCATTTGAGCAAGCCAGAGAATTTACAGCAGCAACTGAAGTTTCTTGCTTGGCCGTTACTAAGTTAGACGGAACTGCAAAAGGTGGTGTTGTCATCGGGATTTCAGATCAATTTCAAATTCCCGTAAAATATATTGGAGTAGGA
>JAUXNR010000405.1 GCA_030682755.1 Flavobacterium sp. | reverse complement strand
CATGCCATAGTTGTGAAAGAAGCAGCTATTTTATTTGAATCCGGAGCCTATAAAAATTGCGATAAAATCATTACGGTGGTTGTACCGGAAAACACAAGAATTCAACGTGTGGTTCAAAGAGATAATGCAACAGAAGAAATGGTTAAAAGCAGAATAAAAAATCAATGGAGTGATGAACAACGCATGGCTTTGAGCGATTATATTGTTATAAATGAAAATCTTGAGGAGGCTAAAAATCAAGTAAATGTGATAATCAATGAATTACAGAATGTTTAAAAAAACAACTACATGTTAATGTTTGGTTAATCTATTTACAATACAAATGTTAAAATGTTAAATTTGTGTCGATGAATAAATTGTTATTTAGATTACTCGTTTTATTGATGAGTATTTCACTTATCGGGATTATTGTTGTTCAAGTATATTGGTTTAACTCGTCGTTACAAAACAATCAAGAGCAATTCGGATTTCAGGTGAAACAAGTTATTGGCAATGTTGCCACTAAGTTGAAAGAACAGGAAATTATGTCTTTTGTTGAAAAAATAAATCAATACAAAGACAGCACCGGTAGTGATAAAGTTGATACTGATTTTTTAGAATTTGGATATTACCAAAGAAATTCTCAAACCAACGAAACTATAATTTATTCAAACAGCATAATTACTGATGATTTCAGTATTTCGCCTTCGTTCTTTGATACAAATTATGACAGTTTACGAGTAAAAAGTTTTTCCTCAAAACGAAAAACAGAAGTTTATTCAAAAGGAATAGATAAAAATGATTTGCAACATAAAACAACACCAGATTTAAAGATTGAAAAATCAGGAAAGTTAGATGTGTTGAAAAAATTGCAATACGAGATTTCATATAATGATATTGCTTTAACGTATCCAATTCAACGCAGAGTTTCTGTTGATAAATTAAATGAATTGTTAAGCAGAGAACTTAAAGAATATGGCGTTGAAACACCTTTTGAGTTTGGGATTTACAGCAATGGTTTTGCCACAAAAGTAAGATCAGAACAATTTAAATTTGATAAAGATAACACCTATAGTGTGCCTATTTTTACAGATAATGAAGGGGTTAGCAAATACCAATTAATGCTGAGTTTTCCTGAAAAGAAGAAATTTTTATTCTCAAATTTAATAGGAATTACACTATTATCACTGGTTTTTACGTTAATAATAATAATAGCATACACAAGTGCTTTAAACCAGTTAATCAAACAGCGTCAGATATCTGAAATCAAAACAGATTTTATCAATAACATGACGCATGAGTTTAAAACACCAATTGCCACAATTAATTTGGCATTAGATGCAATTAAAAATCCAAAAGTAATTGAGGATTCAGAAAAAGTGAAGCGTTATTTGCAAATGATTCGGGATGAAAATAAACGAATGCATGCTCAAGTTGAAAATGTTTTGCGAATTTCTAAATTGGAAAAGAAAGAATTAGAAATAAATAAAGAAGCATTAGACATTAATGAAATTATTAATGATGCAATTGAACATGTTAGTCTAATTGTTGAAAATAGGGAAGGTATCATTGAAACACATTTTGAGGCAAAAAGAACGAATGTTTTATTAAATGATGTTCATTTTACAAATGTGTTTGTAAATATTTTAGACAATGCAATAAAATATTCACCGGATAAACCTAAAATTTCTATTCATACAGAAAACATAAAAGATTTTATAATTATAAAGATAAAAGATCAAGGTGCAGGAATGAGTAAAGTGGCTCAAAAAAGAATTTTTGAAAAATTTTATAGAGAACATACCGGCGATATTCACAATGTAAAAGGACACGGATTGGGCTTGGCTTATGTAAAAAGAATTGTAGAAGAGCACAATGGCGAGATTTTTGTAGAAAGTGAAAAAGGAAAAGGAAGTACGTTTAGTATAAAGATACCACTAATCAATTAAATACCACTAAAATTAATTAACCTATGGAAGTAGAAAACAAAAAAATTCTTTTAGTAGAAGATGATCCAAATTTTGGAGCCATACTAAAAGATTACCTAATGCTAAATGATTTTGATGTTGTTTTAGCAAAAAATGGAATGGAAGGATTTGAAAAATTCAAAAAAGACACTTATGATTTGTGTATTTTGGATGTGATGATGCCTTATAAAGATGGCTATACGTTAGCAAAGGAAATCAGAGAAAAAAACAAAGAAGTTCCGTTGATTTTCTTAACTGCAAAATCAATGAAAGAAGATGTTTTAAAAGGATATAAAGTTGGGGCAGATGATTATTTGAACAAACCTTTTGATTCAGAAGTGCTATTGATGAAAATCAAAGCGATTATGCTACGCAAACAATCTGAAACAAAAACAGATAATTTAAAATTTGAATTCCAAATCGGAAAATTCCATTTGAATTCTAAATTGAGATTTTTAACTCATGGAAATGATGAGCCTATAAAGTTATCTCCAAAGGAAAATGAGTTGTTAAAAATGTTGGCTTTGCATGAAAACGATTTAATGCCACGTGAATTGGCTTTAACAAAAATATGGAGAGATGATAATTATTTCACCTCAAGAAGTATGGATGTTTATATTGCCAAATTACGTAAGTATTTAAAAGTAGATGAGGATGTAGAAATTCTCAACATACACGGAGAAGGTTTCCGTTTGGTAGTAAAAAATAAAGTTGTATAATAATTAGAAAGTCCCTGAAATAAGG
>JAUXNR010000402.1 GCA_030682755.1 Flavobacterium sp. | reverse complement strand
CCTACTTAAAGCTCTTTTTAGCTCAAATTATCTTGAATACAAATCAAAATACATCCAAATTTAACGTCGCTTAAAACTCAACGAATCAAGTTTCAGGATATGAAATTTTGGAGAAAAGAGGGTTTATTCACAGCCTGACGTTTTGGCGCTTGGCGCAGTGGCGGGTTTCGGAGCACAAAACAGTCAATACACCACAAAAGTTGATGCGAGGTAGAATGTTCAATTAACCACTTCACCCGCCATTGAGCCAAACGCCTGTTGGGTGCTGGTGTTCTTGTCCACTGTCCTTTCAAACCATTGTCGGTGTTGAGTTTTCGTGTCATTGTCTGTCGGCTGTGCGTTGCGTTTTTTATTTTTTTTAAGGGTCGGGAAATTTTTTAAAAACAATTTTTCTCTGCGTTGGCTTTGCAAGCTCTTTGACAAAGCTTTGGTCTGCGGGTTGGCTTGTGCGGCTTTGGCAATGTGCTTGCAAATAGCGTTGGCTTAATGTTGATGCCCTTGAGGTTGAATTGTTTTTGTTTCTTGCTTTCCTTTTTTCTTAATTTTCTTTTTTACTTCTCCACATCTCAGCATTTTGTTCCCAAAATACGGGTTGTTGATTTCTTCAATTTCACTGAGCCAGTATGCTCCTTTGTCTCCCAATGCCATTGGGCAATATGCTACATATACAGTCTCAATTTTCAGCCTGAATGTTTCTGCGATTTCAATAATTTGGTTTGAAAGGTGAGAGAATATTTCTCGTTGTTTATCGATGTCTTTAGCTGTTTGTAACTGTCCTATGTCTTTTTTTAGCTTTGAATAGTGTTCCATCCAAATTGAGTGAGCTTCTTCATCTAGCAGCTTCATATCAATCTTGTTAAAAATGGTTTCAAGTTTCTTGGTATTAGTTTGTGTCAGTTGAAAATCACTTTTAACCAAACTGTTTTTGAGTTCAAAATATTGGTTTACAAAATCTGATAGTTGTTCGGTAAACTTGTCGGGGACAGCAACTGTGTTGTCAATTGCTCGGTTCATCATACTGTAGTTGCCACTTAGTTGTGCTGCTCCATCAATAGCAAATACGCCATTTGTAACAATTTCTTCTCCTTCGGTTAATCCGCTTTCCACAATGTAATATTCACCCAAAGAAGCACCTAAGGTAATTTCTCTCATTTCAAATGCAGGAAATTCTGTATTAGGAACTTTCACATACACAACAGAGCGTTTTCCTGTCCAAAGAAGTGATGTTTTGGAAATTACAATAGATTTTTCGCTGACCGATAAACTTGCTTTGATTTTACCCTTCACAAACATTTCAGGCTTGAGAATTTGTTGAGGGTTGTTTAATTCTGCTCTTACTGCTGCGGTTCTTGTTTGTGGATTTATTAATGGATCAATAAAAGAAATGGAAGTTGTGAACACCTTTCCCGGTATCGATGCAAGGGTGATTGTGATTTTCTGACCAATTTTCATAAATAGTAAATCACTTTCATAAGCATCTAATAATATCCAAACATTGCTTAGGTCTGCAATTTCAAACAGCACAGTTCCTTTATTTACATAATCCCCTTTTGCAATATCCCTTCTGATTACGACACCTGATTGGTCTGCATAAACATCAAATTCAGTCAAAACAACTCCGCTAGTTTCAATTTCATTGATTTGCTTTTCATTAATTTTCCATAAGCGTAATTTCTCCTTTGAGGCATTGTATAGTGCAGGATTAATCTCTTTGAATTTTGAAGCTTCGATTAATTCTTTTTGTGCAGTGACCAATTCAGGAGAATAAATGGTTGCTAATTTTTGCCCTGTGTTTACTGTTTGTCCTGTGAAATCAATAAATAGTTTTTCAATTCTTCCTGAATAATTTGCGGTTATCACAGCTAATTTTTGTTCGTTAACAGCGACTTTTCCTGTGAGATAAATTTCGTGTTCAGGTGAAACGGTTTTTACCTTTTGGGTTTGCACATTAGCCAATGCAATTGCTTCAGGAGACATTGTATGTATAAAAGGACTATTTTCACCTTTATCAGATTTTTGGGTAACAGGAATTAAATCCATACCGCAAAGCGGACATTTCCCCGGCTCATTCTGTCTGATTTGTGGGTGCATAGAACAAGTGTAGATAGTTTCTTCTCCTTGTTCGTGATTATGACTCGATTCAGCAGAGTTGTCCGATTTAAAAATTAGCCATCCTAAGAATAATCCGAAAATCAGCACCAGACTGAGTTGTAATATTCTATTATTTAATATATGTTTCATCTTATTTCATTTTGTTTTAACGCCCCATTAATCTTTCCATCATAGCTACTGCTATATTTCCGTCAATGAGTGCGTCTAAGTATTTTAAGCGGTAATCCAAAAGTTGTTGTTGCATTCTTAGCACTTCTTCAAAATTGCTTCCTTGGGTTGAGTATTGAACAATCAAAATATTCAATGCCTGATTTGCTAATGAGGTTTGTTCCTGATATAGTTTAACCCTGCGTTCGGCATCTTTATAATCTTTCAATGCATCTTCATAGTTCACCATTAATTGATTGCTCACATCTTGCTTCTGTTCATTGACCGATTGACGCATAAAATCAGATTCTTTCACAGAAGCTGTGTATTTTTTTCGCCAAAGCGGAATAGTAACAGTTGCCATTGGCATCAACATATTTCGTCCGTTCATCATACTCTCACTATTGGCTCTTGATTGAAAAATATCGTATTGCAAACCCAACCCAATCATAGGCAAGCCCATTTTCTGATTCATTTTTCCTTGGGCAATGAATGCTTGTTCATCTTGTTCCAACATTTTCAGCATTGGATTATTGTTCTTAATGCTGTCAGGAATTTCATTGAGTGAAATGGGAATAGTTGCAGCCATTATTGAATCTGAAAATATTACAGGTTCATTTTTGTCCCGGTTTAGTAATTGATTAAATCGGGCAGTGAGTGGGATTTTGGTATCTTCCAATAATGCAAGATTATTTTGCAATTCGTTAATTTCCATTTGAACACGCAGCACATCTATCATACTACCACTGCTGTTCATATTTTCCATTTCACCCATTTGGGGCATATTTCGGGTAGGAGAATTTGGGGATGATGATTGTCCTTGCATATTCATACCACCCATTCCAGTGCTCGAACTATTGGTGCTTGGATTGTTCGAACTTCTTATATTTCCGGAACCACCGGAATTATTGCTGCTTTGTCCACCGCTTTTGAATCGGGTAAGAGCAATTTGCTCCATTGTTCTTAGTAGTTCAATGTTTTCTTTGGTGATACCAATTTCCTTTTCCAATAATTGCAAGGCATACCAATTCGCCCGAACTTCATAAAACAGCATTGATTTGGTTTCATTAAATTCCTCAAACTTTGCCTTTGCCATAAATGTCATTTCGTTTTTGGCTGCTCCTAATGTTCCAAACCAAGGGAACATCTGCATTAAGGAAATCGTCCCAACTTGGTTTCCCATATATCTTTCCATTGGCATAATGAAGAAACTAAAACCTAATTGTGGGTCAGGTAATGAGCCAACCTGAGGCACTCGCTCCAAGGCTGCCTGATATTGAAAGTATTTTGATTTTAAATTCGGGTTATTTTCTGCTACAATGATTAAATATTCATTCAAAGTTTGACCATAGGCATTACTTGAATAAACCAGAATTAGTAATATGTAGATTATCCAGTTTTTCATTTTGAAGCTCATTTAATTTGATATTCTTCTCTTGCAGCAAATAACACTGGTACAACAAACAGGGTAATTAAAGCCACTGCCATACCGCCAAAAGCAGGTATCGCCATTGGAATCATTATATCTGCTCCACGACCTGTGGAAGTTAAAATGGGCAACAATGCCAATAAAGTTGTTGCAGTCGTCATTAAACACGGCCTTACCCTTTTTATACCTGCTTCTAAAACAGCTTTCCTAACTTCCTTAATATTTTCAGGTTTATGTTTTTTGAAACTTTGCATCAAATAAGTTGAAATAACCACGCCATCATCCGTTGCAATTCCAAATAGGGCTATAAATCCTACCCAAACCGCTACACTTAAGTTGTAGGTTTTCATTTGGAAGAGTTCTCGCATATTAGTTCCAAAAAGTGAAAAGTCCATAAATGAATCAATGCCATATAACCAAAGCATCACAAAACCACCTGCAAATGCCAGGGCAATTGCCGAAAAAATCATTAGCGAAGTGGTAGCTGAACGGAATTGAAAATAGAGAATCAGGAATATCACTGCTAATACCAAAGGTACTACAATAGCTAATCGTTTTTCTGCTCTTACTTGATTTTCATAACTACCAGAAAACTGATAACTCACACCCGATGGCACTTTCAAATCTCCCGAAGCGATTTTTTCTTTCAGGAAATTATCCGCATTTTCAACTACAGTAACTTCTGAAAAGCCATCTTTTTTGTCCAATAACACATAACCAACCAAGAAAGTATTTTCACCCCTAATCATCATTGGACCGGGACGGTATTCAATTACAGCCAATTCACCCAAGGGGATTTGTTGTCCTGTGGGGGTTGGGATTAAAACCTTTTTCATTACTTCGGGATTGTCCCGCCATTCTCTTGCATATCTTGCTCGGATGTTATAGCGTTCTCTTCCTTCAACAGTGGTTGTTAATGGCATTCCACCCAAAGCCACTTCCAAATACATTTGAACATCAGCTATATTTAGTCCATAGCGTGCAATGGCAATGCGGTCTATATCGATTTCTAAATAAGGTTTACCCAAACTTCTGTCAGCATAGACAGCTTCGGGTTTTACTGATGGAACTTCCTTTAGCAGTTGTTCAATTTTGAGACTGAATTCTTCAATACTCTTTAAATCAGGACCAAAAACTTTAATACCCATAGGTGCTCGCATTCCTGTTTGAAGCATTACTAAACGTGTTTCAATGGGCTGCAATTTAGGAGCAGATGTTACTCCGGGAATGTCATTCGTTGCGTTAACTATTTCGTTCCAAATGTCATCAGGAGTTTTAATATGGTCTCTCCATTGGCGAAAATATTGTCCGTTTTTGTCAGGTATTAATTCACTTTTTTCATCCTTTAGAAAATTACCTTCTTTATCAACTTTGAATCTAATCGGATACCCATTTTCATCATTAATGTATTCAGTTTTGTAAAGGATGATGTTTTCAAACATTGAGACAGGAGCAGGGTCTAAGGCACTTTCTACACGACCTGCTTTGCCAACAACCATTGATACTTCCGGTATTGATTGAACTCGCATATCCAATTGTTGCACATACTTTATATTGGCTTCCACACCCGAATGAGGCATTGAAGTTGGCATCAATAAAAATGAACCTTCATCCAAAGCAGGCATAAATTCTTTTTCCATCCCCGGAAAGGTGTGCGATAATGAACTCCAAACGGATGTTGTTCTGATATTCCAACCTAAATTATCTGTCATTTTCGGGATGAATCCGAAAACTTTATCAAAGCCCAACCAAATATTTACACCAAGCAGAATGATTAGGACAGGTAAAAGCAAAAATTTCTTTTTATTGTCCAAGCACCAGTTTAAAAACCTTGGATAATATTTGATAAAAAATTGAAACCCACCTAAAACCAATCCAAGTATTAAAGCAATGAAAATGAAATTGAGCAGCAAACTATTTGATACACCCAAAGGCATCCATTCCTGAGCTAATAACCACGAAACGGAAACGGCTACTATGGCAATAGTAAGTGTGTTGTGATGTTTTGAAAACAGATGGTTGAGTTTTGAATTTGGAAGTTTTTGTTGCTCTCCAAAGTGAGCAAAGAGATTGTTTATGCCTAAAAGTAAAATCACTGTTCCTGCCCAAACTGACCACCATAATGTGATAATGCCAAAAACAATAAGCAGTGTATTCAATACTACCCTATATAACTTTCTTGAAGTTTTAAGTGAAAACAACCAATGAGCAAAAGCGGGCATCATAAAGAGGGTTATGATTAATGCCGCAATCAATGCAAAGGTTTTGGTATATGCCAAAGGACCAAAAAGTTTTCCTTCAGCAGCTTGTAATGTGAATACAGGTAGAAAACTTACTATAGTGGTTGCAACAGCAGTAAGTATAGCTGATGAAACTTCTGCGGAGGCATTGTAAACCGTTGTAATAAGTGGTTGTTCAGGTGGAGCTTCATCCGTGTGTCGGAGAATATTTTCACTGAGAATGATACCTAAATCCACCATTGTTCCAATAGCAATGGCAATTCCTGAAAGTGCAACGATGTTGGCATCTACATTGAAGTATTTCATCATTATGAAACACATCAATACAGCAAGTGGCAAAAGAGCAGAAATCATTAAAGATGCCCGCAAGTGGAACACCATTATTATGATAACGATAATGGTTATTAGTATTTGTAGACTGATGGCTTCATTGAGCGTTCCGAGCGTTTCATAAATCAATTCGGTTCGGTCGTAAAAGGGAACAATGGTAACTTTTGAAACTGTTCCGTCTTCAAGGGTTTTGGAAGGTAATCCCGGACTGATTTCTTTGATTTTGTCTTTGACGTTCTGGATGGTTTTGAGTGGATTGTCGCCATAACGTGCAATCACCACACCGCCAACGGCTTCTACACCACCTTTATCCAAAAAACCACTGTGTCCACGAGGAGCTGGGCCAATGTTTACTTTGGCAATATCACGGATTCGAAGCGGTATGTTATCCGTAACTTTTACAACTGCTTGTTCAATGTCCTGTAGATTTTTTACATATCCTAAGCCACGAACATAATATTCCACCAAGTTCATTTCAACGGTATTCGCACCAATGTCAAGGTTGCTGTTTTTGATGGCTTCCATTACCATCATCATACTCACATTGTGAGCTTTCATTGCCACAGGGTCGAGATCAACCTGATATTCCTTAACAAACCCGCCTATGGATGCTACTTCCGAGACACCTTCGGAGGACATCAGTCCAAGTTTTACATAATAATCCTGAATGCTCCTTAGCTCGTGAGAATCCCAACCACCTGACGGTTTGCCGTTTTCATCTCTGCCTTCTAAGGTGTACCAATACACTTGCCCTAAAGCTGTGGCATCAGGACCTAAAGTGGGTGAGACACCTTCGGGAAGCATATTCGAAGAAAGGGAGTTAAGCTTTTCTAAAACTCGTGTTCTGCTCCAGTAATACTCTACATCTTCATTAAAAATGATGGCAATGAAAGAAAGCCCAAACATTGAAGTGCTTCGCACAGAAGTTACTCCCGGCAAACCCAATAAAGCTGTTGTAAGTGGATACGTAATTTGGTCTTCCACATCCTGAGGACTTCTGCCCATCCACTCAGTAAAAACAATCTGTTGATTTTCGCCTATATCGGGAATGGCATCCACAGGAACAGGATCTCTCGGCAGAAAATCCACATTCCAATTGAATGGTGCTGTTACAATTCCCCAGCCTACAAACAAAACCAACAGCAGCGTGGTAACTAGCTTGTTTTCGAGGAAGAATTTTATGAGGGCATTGAGTCTCATTCTCTAATGATTATGATGTTTGTGTTCGTCTTCTTTTGAAACCAATTCTAAATCCATTTTGCAAACCGGACAAGTTCCTTTTTCTTCATACATTTTTTCACCTTCACATTTCATGGGGCATTGATACATGGCGTTTTCTGTTTGCTCTGTTTTGTCTGTTTTGTTCTCAGAAGTTTTGCTTTCGCATGAAGCCATAAACATTACTGCTGTGAGTAATAGTGCTGCTGTTGTGATTTTTGTTTTCATTTTGATTTACTTTTGATTGTTATTTCTCTTTGGTCTTTCATACTGGCAACAGCCGTGAAGGTTGTTATAAACCTCGTCCGGTGTGGTAAAAGCATCGCTGTCATAACCTACATTGGCTATACGTTGCAAAATTTCATCTAAAGTGGTTTTAGAGGAATCATAAGATATGGTTGCCATTTTGGTGTCTTTGTTCCAATTCACTTTGGCAATGTTCTCCAAGTTACCAGCTTTTTCAATAGTTTTTTTACACATACCGCAGTTACCGTAAATTTTTACAGTATCGGTTTTGGCATTATTTACCTGTGCATCACAACTTGTGAGCATCATCAATGCAATGCTAAGCATTGTTATGGTTTTATTAAAGAATTTCATCGTTTTTGAATTTTATTTGATTTTAAAAAATTGATTGAATAACACGAAATGCCGAGGCACTATAAAAGTGTTGGCAAGTCAATTTCAACTTTAAAATCAAATCCTAAAAACCTGATGAAGAATGTAAAGCGGTGTCTTTACATTATCGGGGGGGTGATGAGCGTAATAAAGTCCATTCTGAACGAAAGGTGTTTTGAAGTCATAAGAAATTTGAGCAATGATAGCAGGTGAAAAATCAAAAGACTTTGCAATATTGATGGAAAACGAAGGCGTTTTATATTGCTCGTCCTCTAACAGGAATGAAAAATCTTCATCATTACAACAATCACTTACCATTCTTTTAGAACCGCAAGCACATTTTTCACTGCTCCCAATGCCATTAATCGTAACCGATGCCACTTCACTGCCACAATAATGCACCGTTCCGCTGATGCCAATAGCAGGTATCAGGTAAAGGAACATTAATAATATGGCTGTTGCTCTTTTCATTTAGATTTGGTAACGCAAATATATGGTTTTTTTTTTGTTTTCAGAAGGTGTTTATTTGTTTATTCTTGCTTTCTTAACTTTTAAACTCATTAGTTTCATATTGAATTAGTTAGATTCATTAAACATCGTTTTTAAAAGTTGTGCATTTATCGCCACCACAATTGTGCTTAAACTCATCAGCACTGCACCAATAGCCGGACTTAGCATTATGCCCCATTTATATAATACACCTGCTGCCAATGGAATAGCAAGAATGTTATAGCCCGCAGCCCACCATAAGTTTTGTATCATTTTGTTGTAGGTAGCTTTACCAAATAATATCAGGTTGGCGATATCTTTCGGGTCTG
>JAUXNR010000401.1 GCA_030682755.1 Flavobacterium sp. | reverse complement strand
GTATTGTAAGTGCCCGGATTATTTTTTTCTAAAGCCTTGTAGATAGATAAAGGGCCATATAAATCTTCGGCATCAAACCAGCCACCAACCGTCATTACGGCATGTTTTACTCCTTTTAAATGCTGAACTAAACCTCTTTTTTGCCAAAATTCATCGTAGTTCGGGTGGTTTACCATTTCTTGCCAAAAGAAATTATCTGCATAGTATTTATCTGCATTTTTCAGTGGGCCTAAATCTAAATGAAATTGGTAGCCATCTCTGGTTTTTGGGTCAATCATTTTGTACCAAGCCTCTTTTTGTGGACCTTCTTTTTGAACTCCAAACACCGGGAAAGTGAAAAAATAGGCTTGCATAAATGCCCCGTTATGATGAAAATCGTCAAAGAAAAAATCACCTATGGGTGCTTGTGGCGAGGATGCTTTTAAAGCCGGATGCTTACTTAAAGCCCCGGCTGCTGCATAGAAACCGGGGTAGGAGATACCCCATTGCCCAACTCTGCCATTGTTATTTGGCAAGTTTTTAATCAACCAATCAATGGTGTCGTAGGTATCGGAGGCTTCATCTACATCGTTTTTTGTTTTTTTATTGGGGATGTGTGGAGTCATGTTAGTAAAGGTTCCTTCGCTCATCCATCTGCCTCTAACATCCTGATAAACAAAAATGTATTTATCTTTCATCAAAAACTCTGAAGGACCTAAACGAGCCGGAAATCTATCTTCTCCGTATGGTGCAACACTGTAGCAGGTTCGCTGCATTAAAATCGGATATTTTTTATTTCTGGATATATCTTTCGGTACATAAATGGCAGTAAAAAGCTTTGTCCCATCTCGCATGGTGATGTAACGTTCTGTTTTCTTGTAGTTTTCTCGGATGTAAGCCTCGTTGTTGTTTTGAGCTAAGGCGAAAAAAGGAATTAGCAAGAATGCTATTACGTAACGGATTCTTTTCATAAAATTGGTTTAGATTCAAAGACGAATATAAAAGAATTTGAAAGAAGTATTTAGTAGAAAGAAATAAGT
>JAUXNR010000398.1 GCA_030682755.1 Flavobacterium sp. | reverse complement strand
GCTTCAAACTTTGAACGAATATTACCCATAGGTAAAACTTCATCGGTTGCACCATCAATTTGTTTGCCGTTTAAGTCAATAGTTGCAATGTAATTATCTACTTTGTAAGCAGAAGCATACATCATGGCTTCCCAGTTTTGACCTTCTTGCAATTCGCCATCACCATGAAGGGAATAAATAAGATTGGTATCATTGTTTAATTTTTTTGCCAAAGCAGCTCCAATGGCTACAGACATACCTTGACCTAAAGATCCTGAGGCAATTCGAATACCCGGCAATCCTTCGTGTGTTGTTGGATGACCTTGTAATCTTGAATTAATGTGTCTGAACGTTGCCAGTTCTGAAACAGGGAAATAACCACTTCGAGCTAAAACGCTGTAAAAAACAGGTGAAATATGACCATTGGAAAGAAAGAATAAATCTTCATCATGACCATCCATTGAAAAAGTATCTTTTCGGTTCATTATCACTTGATAAAGTGCTGCAAAAAATTCTGCACATCCTAAAGAGCCTCCCGGATGTCCGGAGTTTACCGCATGAACCATGCGAAGAATGTCACGTCTGACTTGTGTTACCAAGTCATTTAGTTGTTGTGTGTTTGGTTTCATTTTTTATCTAAAAGTTAAACTGTTGCAAAGGTAATCCAATAATTATATTTTGTAATCATCACTATTATAATTTTACGAAAGTTTTCAAGAATGATTGTTAGTAAAACCAATTTGCATTGTAACATAAATAAATCCTAAATCAACTTTAATAAATGCTAATTCTTTTATCTTTGCCGATTGTAAAAATGTCTATATGAAGTTTGACTTATTAGCGAAAGACGCAAATTCAAGTGCTAGAGCAGGAAGTATTACCACTGATCACGGTGTAATTGAAACACCAATTTTTATGCCTGTTGGCACAGTTGCTTCGGTTAAAGGAGTTCACCAAAGAGAATTAAAAAATGATATCAATCCCGATATTATTTTAGGAAATACCTATCATTTATACCTTCGCCCGCAAACAGCTATTTTGGAACAAGCCGGAGGTTTACACAAATTTATGAATTGGGATAGGAATATATTAACAGATAGCGGTGGTTATCAGGTCTATTCGTTATCGTCAAACAGAAAAATCAAAGAAGAAGGCGTAAAATTTAAAAGTCATATTGACGGTTCCTACCATTTTTTTTCACCTGAAAACGTAATGGAAATTCAAAGAACCATTGGTGCAGATATAATCATGGCTTTTGATGAATGTACACCTTATCCATGTGATTACAATTATGCAAGACGTTCCATGCACATGACGCATCGTTGGCTTGACCGTTGTATCAATCATTTGGAGAATTTACCTTTCAAATATGGTTATGAGCAAACTTTTTTCCCAATTGTTCAAGGGAGTACTTATAAAGATTTGCGTCAACAATCTGCTGAATATATTGCTAATGCAGGGGCAGAAGGTAATGCCATTGGTGGATTATCAGTAGGAGAACCCGCAGAAGAAATGTATGCCATGACCGAAGTGGTTACCGCAATTTTGCCTCAAGACAAGCCTCGCTATTTAATGGGGGTTGGAACGCCTATTAATATTTTAGAAAATATTGCTTTAGGAATTGATATGTTTGATTGTGTCATGCCAACCCGAAATGCAAGAAACGGAATGTTGTTTACAGCAAACGGTTCCATCAATATAAAAAATAAAAAATGGGAAAATGATTTTTCACCCATTGATGAAATGGGAATTACATTTGTTGATACAGAATATACTAAAGCGTATTTACGTCATTTATTTGCGGCAAATGAATATTTAGGAAAGCAAATTGCAACCATTCATAATTTAGGGTTTTATATGTGGTTGGTTCGTGAAGCCAGAAAACACATCATTGCAGGTGATTTTAGAGTTTGGAAAGATCAAATGGTAAAACAAATGAGTCAACGTTTATAAAGTATAGTATCTTTATACCTTGAGGTCAATTTATAATCATGCTGAAAATAATAGATAAATACATATTAAAAAGATACATCACCACTTTTGTGGTCATGCTTTTGCTTTTTATTCCTATCGGAATTGTAATTGATGTTGCAGAAAAAATCAATAAAATTCTAGAAAGCAATGTGCCTTTTAAAGCCGTGGCTATTTATTATTTGGATTTTACCGTTTATTTTGCCAATTTGTTATTTCCCATCTTTTTATTTCTTTCGGTTATCTGGTTTACTTCTAAATTCGCTAATAACACTGAGATTATTGCCATTTTAAGTTCAGGAATATCGTATACTCGATTTTTAAGGCCTTATTTAATTGGTGCGACTTTAGTTTCCATTTTTGCTTTAATTATGGGTTTTTTCCTTGTGCCAAAAGCCAGTAAAGGATTTAATGATTTTAGATATACGTATTTGAAAAACAATGTAGAAGTTCGACAAAACTCAAATGTTTTCAGACAAATCAGTGATGATGAATTTATTTATGTAAGTAACTTTAATAGTGTTGCAAAAATTGCTTATAATTTTTCCTTAGAGAAATTTGAAGGAGAAAAGTTGAAATATAAAATTACGGCAAGTAGGTTAAAATACAATGAAGAAGATAGTATGTATACCATGTTTAACTATCAAAAAAGAATAGTTGGCGAGTTTGGTGATGTGCTTCAAAGTGATGTAAAAAGAGATACTGTTTTTTCATTTGATTTAGAAGATTTAACGCCGGTTATTTACATTGCTGAGACTTTAACTTTACCGGAGCTTAATCGTTTTATAAAAAAAGAAAGAGACAGAGGAAACGCCAACATTAATACCTATTTAGTCGTACTCTATAAAAAGTATAGTTTACCGGTTACAGCATTTATTTTAACATTAATAGCAGTGGCGGTTTCTTCAAAAAAACGACGAGGTGGAATGGGAGTAAACCTCGCTATTGGAATTGTAATCGCTTTTACATTTGTGTTTTTTGATAAAATTTTTGGAACCTTAGCAGAAAAATCAAGTGTCCCTCCGTTAGTTGCAGTTTGGTTACCGAATGTGGTTTTTGGTATATTAGCTTTCTTTTTACTTCGCAATGCTAAACGATAACATAAAAAGTTATTTACACCTCCATCTAATAGTGTTTATTTGGGGTTTCACTGCCATTTTGGGAGAATTGATTTCTTTGGATGCTTTGCCTCTAGTATGGTTCAGAATGTTGATGGCAGTTGGATTTATTGTGCTTTATTTTTTGTTTAAAAGACAATCGCTTATAATTTCAAAAAAACTGTTCCTGTTGTTTTTATTTCTTGGTTTAGTGATTGCACTCCATTGGCTCACTTTTTTTAAGGCCATTAAAGTGTCAAATGTTTCTGTCACTTTAGCTTGCCTCTCAACCGGAGCTTTTTTCACATCTTTATTAGAACCAATTTTTTATAAAAGAAGAGTGGTTTGGTATGAAGTGCTGTTCGGATTAATTGTGGTTTTTGGACTCTATATCATTTTTAATTTTGAAGGAGATTATTATTTAGGAATAATTTTAGCGTTGACATCCGCTTTTTTGTCTGCATTATTCTCCGTTTTAAATGGAAAATTAGCCCAAAAATACGATCCTACCGTAATTTCGTTTTATGAATTGTCCGGAGGGGTAGTTTGTTTTTCTATCTATTTATTAGCAACAAGTAGTTTTACGGCTGATTTTTTTATTTTAAAATCATCGGATTGGATGTATTTGATCATTCTCAGTTCAATTTGTACAGCTTATGCATTTATAGCTTCTGTAAAAGTCATGAAATTTTTAAGTCCTTATACGGTAATGTTAACCATAAATCTGGAACCGGTTTACGGAATCATATTAGCACTATTGATATTTAAAGAAAAAGAACAAATGAGCACAGGGTTTTATTTAGGTGCAGTAATTATTGTTGTAACCGTAATTTTAAACGGTATTTTAAAATATTATCTCAAACGCAAAGACATAGCTAAGAAAGTTAATTTGGAGTAAAAATTTACCAGCTAAGTTTTATTTCCATATCCAAAAAAAGTTCTGATAACATTAAAAATTACTTTTCTTAACAATATAAAATTCTATCTTTGCTTTTCAAACTAAACTAAAATCATTTTACCTATGGAATATTTAGATTTTGAACTTCCCATCAAAGAATTGGAAGATCAATTGGACAAATGCCAGATTATTGGTGAAGAATCTAATGTTGATGTTACAGCTACTTGTAAACAAATCGAGAAGAAATTAGAAGAAACTAAGAAAAAAATATATAAGAATTTATCGGCTTGGCAACGTGTTCAATTATCAAGACACCCAAGCAGACCTTATACAATGGATCATGTTCGAGCACTTTGTGGCGGAACTTTTTTAGAACTTTTTGGAGACAGAAACTTCAAAGATGATAAAGCCATGATTGGCGGTTTAGGAAAAATTGGTGGTCAGTCATTCATGATTGTGGGTCAACAAAAAGGATTTAATACCAAAACACGTCAGTTCAGAAATTTTGGGATGGCAAATCCTGAAGGTTATAGAAAAGCACTTCGATTGATGAAAATGGCTGAAAAATTCGGAATTCCTGTGCTAACTTTGGTTGACACTCCCGGAGCATATCCAGGCTTAGAAGCTGAAGAAAGAGGACAAGGGGAAGCCATTGCAAGAAATATTTTTGAAATGCTCAGACTTAAAACGCCTATCATAACTGTAATTGTTGGTGAAGGTGCTTCTGGTGGAGCTTTAGGAATTGGTGTGGGTGACCGAGTGTATATGTTGGAAAATACATGGTACTCCGTAATTTCACCTGAATCTTGTTCTTCTATTTTATGGAGAAGTTGGGAATATAAAGAGATTGCTGCAGAAGCCTTAAAATTGACTTCTTATGATATGAAAAAGCAAAAATTGATTGATGAGATCATTCCGGAACCTCTTGGTGGAGCTCATTATGATAGAGAAACTACTTTTAAAACAGTAGAGCAATATATCATCAAAGGATATAATGAATTAAAAGATTTATCAACAGAAGAATTAGTGGGCCAAAGGATGGACAAATACAGTAAAATGGGCGAATTCAAAGAATAAATCTTACAAAAGACAACTTAAATCCGAAGCCTTGAAACTTCGGATTTTTTTTGGGTTATTAACAAAAAAACGTTAGTTTTTAACATTGATTTCTAACAACTCTAACACGTTTAATTTTAATTTTTGGTTACATTAGCTCCATGGAAAATTTAAGGAATATTAACCCGATAAAAGTAGATAAAACTACAATTATAAATCTTGAAAAAGGAAAGTTGCCTCCTCAGGCTCTTGACCTTGAAGAAGCGGTGTTAGGGGCAATGATGATTGATAAAAAAGGAGTAGATGAGGTTATTGATATTCTTCAACCGGATGCATTCTATAAAGAGGCTCATAAATACATTTTTGAAGCCATTGTTCAATTGTTTACTGACACACAGCCAATTGACTTATTAACCGTTTCGTCTCAATTAAAAAAGAATGCCAAATTAGATTTAGTAGGCGGTGATTTTTACTTAATTCAGCTTACTCAAAAAATCGCGTCTTCTGCACACATTGAATTTCATTCCAGAATTATTTTACAGAAATTTATTCAGCGTAGTTTGATAAAAATTTCTTCTGAAATTATTGAAGAATCATATGATGAAACAACAGATGTTTTTGATTTGTTAGACAAAGCCGAATCTAAATTATACGAAGTTACTCAAGGAAACATCAAACGTAGTTCTGAAACTGCCCAAAGTTTGGTGATTCAAGCCAAAAAAAGAATAGAAGAAATTGCCAATAAAGATGGATTAAGTGGTGTAGCTACCGGTTTTGATAAGTTAGATAAAGTAACTTCAGGTTGGCAGCCCAGTGATTTGATTATTATTGCGGCAAGGCCGGGTATGGGTAAAACTGCGTTTGTTCTCTCCATGGCCAGAAATATGGCTATTGATTTCAATCAACCTGTAGCCGTTTTTTCGTTGGAGATGTCTTCGGTTCAGTTGATTACGCGTTTGATATCCTCTGAAACCGGACTTTCTTCTGAAAAATTACGTACCGGTAAATTAGAAAAACACGAATGGGAACAGTTGAGTGTGAAAGTAAAAAACCTCGAAAAAGCTCCTTTGTATATTGATGATACGCCTTCGTTATCCATTTTTGACCTTCGTGCAAAAGCCAGACGTTTGTCTTCGCAACACGGAATTAAACTTATAATTGTGGATTACCTTCAATTAATGACCGCCGGAGGAGGTGGAAAAGGTGGAGGAAACAGAGAACAAGAAATTTCTACAATTTCCAGAAATTTAAAAGCTTTGGCAAAAGAATTAAATGTTCCTGTTATTGCTTTATCACAGCTTTCTCGTGCAGTTGAAACCCGTGGTTCAAGTAAAAGACCTTTGCTTTCTGACCTTCGTGAATCCGGAGCAATTGAGCAAGATGCTGATATTGTATCGTTCATTTACCGTCCGGAATATTATAAAATTGAAGAATGGGATGACGACGACCAATCGCCAACAGAAGGTCAAGCAGAATTTATAATTGCAAAACACAGAAACGGAAGTTTGGAAAATATTCGATTAAAATTCATTGGAAACCTGGGTAAGTTTGACAATTTAGATGATTTTAATTCCGGTTATAACGATTTGCCATCTAAAATGAATTTGGATGATGCACCATTTATTACGAAAAACTTACCAAGTGCCAACGAGGCTTTTGGAAGCAATCTCAACAATGATGACGATGACAGTGAAGTGCCATTCTAAAAAATTTAATCCGCCACGAGGCGGATTTTTTTATATTTTTCTTCACATTAAAAAAGTTATCTTTGAAATAAAAATAGTAGCATGCAACTTTTCAAAAAATATAGTGTCCTTTTAGTTTTGCTTTTTTCATTCAGCATGAAGGCCTCATTTATTTTGTTGCCAATGGATGAAAGCACCCAGCAAAATCATTTAAAAGCTTATGGTATAACCTTTTGGGCTTTAGAAGAAGATTATAAAGTCAGTTGGTTGTTAAATTATCGAGGCGGTTCTTTTTTATTACCCGATGCTCAGGAAATCAGAAAAGAATGCCAAATTAGAGGCGTAAGTTTTGAAATTTTATCTGATGGACAAGCTAACGCT
>JAUXNR010000395.1 GCA_030682755.1 Flavobacterium sp. | reverse complement strand
CAGACCCTACAATCAAAATATTTTTATACATTCCAGTTTTAATATATTGGTCGGCAATGGAAAGTGCATATACAAAACCAGAGCATTGATTTCTGATATCCAAAGCACCAACAGTACGCAATCCTAAATCTCTTTGAACTAAAACCCCGGGACCAGGGAAATAATAATCCGGACTTAAGGTGGCAAATATTACAAAATCAATATCTTCTTTGGAAACTCCTGAACGCTCTAAAGCAATTTTAGCGGCTTTAACCCCCATTGTGGTAGTTGTATTTCCATCGCCTTTAACCACATGCCTGCGTTCTTTGATACCGGTTCGCTCTTGAATCCATTCGTCATTGGTTTCAATTCGTTGGGCTAAATCATCATTAGTAACAATGTTTTCAGGAACATAGAAACCTAAACCGGAAATTTTTGAATGATACATAGTGTGGGTTTTTCTAATTTTTGAATAACAAATTTAACAATCTTATAAAATATAACCCTATAAGTTGTGATAAATTTAAAAATTGATGTTTTTAGGGGTGTTGGGATTAACATTAATTTGAATTCAATTGTATTATGATGGAAAGTGTAGGATAACTTTGTTTACTAATGCGAAGGTTTTGGAACACGGACCTGCCTGCCGGCAGGCAGGTGACGCAGATTGAAACGATTTGAAGGGATTTTTAAAATTTAATTATACTCAACGGGATAATTATATCATGATGGCATCCCTGTGGGATTGTTGCGTGGTTGAAAAAAACATGATGAGCCTATTTCTTTTACTTTTTTAGGAATTAGCGTTATTTTAAGAAAATGTAGCACGGTTTATGCTTATTTTTGAAAAAATAAAAAACAATGCGTCAATTCCTAACCGTTTTTATTTTTATCCTACTGACTTCTTTTGCGTTTGCTCAGCCGGATAATACGTTGCGTCCTATAAAAATTGGACCTGTTGACACGCCAATTGCTCCCAAAAGCAATACTTCTTTTGATAGTGGTATTAAATTTTCTCCGAAATATAAAATTGGAGAAGATCCCACTCCGGAACCTTTAATTCAAGAAAAGAAACCGGACATGACTCAACAAGACAACTTTGTTAAACCGGATTATACTTTTAAACCTAAATGGTTGGAGAAAGATTCTGAATCCAGTGAGGCTTATAAAAAGAGTCAATATTTTGGCGATTTTAAAACCAAGCACAAAAAAATCCGCATTCTTTGTCGCGATCATGAGTATGTTGATGGAGACCGAGTTAGAATTTACCAAAACGACAATATTATTGCCAGTGATATTTATCTTACGGCTACTTTCAAA
>JAUXNR010000394.1 GCA_030682755.1 Flavobacterium sp. | reverse complement strand
ATTTCAGTTTGGTAAAACCACAATTACAGGTATATTTTCTGAACAAAAATCTCAAACAAGATCGGTAACTGCTCAAGGTGGCGGAACTCTACAAGATTTTGAACTTTTTGCATTGGATTATGATGCAGACAGACACTTTTTCCTTTCTCAATATTTCAGAAATCGGTATGATGTTTCTTTGCGAAACTATCCGTTTATTGACAGTAGGGTTCAAATCACAAGAATTGAGGTTTGGATTACCAACCGTCAAAACCGTGTAACTCCGGGTCAAGAAGGAAATAATTTAAGAAATATTGTTGCCATTCAAGATTTAGGGGAAGCTAGACTGTTAGGTATTCCAGACAACCAAGTAATTGGATTAGATCCAGCTGTTGTTTTTAATCCTTTGATTCAACCAAATACACCATCAAAAAACTCCAATAACTTTTTTGACCCAAGATTAATTGGAGACCCTCAAGGATTGTTGAAACCTGAAATACGTGAAATTGTAACTACAGATTTTGGGTTCAATTTACCCCCTACAACAGTGAGTGAAGGAAGGGATTATTCCAAATTGGAGAATGCCAGAAAACTGACATCGAATGAATTTACTTTTCACCCTCAATTGGGTTATATTTCGTTACAGCAACGTCTTACAAATGATGAAGTTTTAGCGGTTGCTTATCAATATACCATTGGAGATGAAGTGTATCAAGTGGGTGAATTTGGTAATGATGGTGTAGAATCTACGGTTGTTGATCCGGATGGGGTTCCGTCTACACAAAGTTTGGTTTTGAAATTATTGAAAAGTAATTTAACAAACGTAAACCAACCCATTTGGAATTTGATGATGAAAAACATTTATCAAATTCAAGGAGCCTTTCAATTAAGTCAAGATGATTTTAGATTTAATATTTTATATACAGATCCTTCACCTTTAAATTATATTTCCCCTGTGCCGGGTTCAGAATTTCCTTCAAGCCCAACTCCAGGAAACGAGGTAGCTGAAACACCTCTTTTAAAAGTATTTAATGTAGATAGATTAAATTACAATAATGACCCACAAGTTGGAGGGGATGGTTTTTTTGATTTTATTCCCGGATTAACGGTAGATACTCAAAATGGGAGAATTATATTTACAACTGTAGAACCATTCGGAAGAACGTTATTTAATAAATTGATTGATGGAGCACAAGATTATGATGTGCCAAGTACCTATAATCCAAATCAAAATAAGTATGTGTTTCAAAACATGTATAGAACTACACAAGCGAATGCTTTACAAGATAGTGACAAAAATAAGTTTCAATTAAAAGGGCGTTATAAATCTACGGGTGGTGACGGAATTGCTATTGGCGGGTTTAATATTCCTCAAGGTTCAGTTGTAGTTACTGCCGGAGGTAGGGTTTTGATTGAAGGAGTAGATTATACCGTAAATTATCAATTAGGACGTGTTCGAATTTTGGATCCATCGCTTTCAAATACACCTATTGAAGTTTCTGTTGAAAACAATGCTGTTTTTGGGCAACAAACCCGACGTTTTTTTGGAGTTAATGTGGAACATCAAATTTCAGAAAATTTCCAAGTTGGGGGTACTTTCTTGAGAATGACCGAACGTCCGTTTACTCAAAAATCAACTTTTGGACAAGAGTCAGTTAATAATACTATTTATGGTGTTAATGCCAATTAT
>JAUXNR010000376.1 GCA_030682755.1 Flavobacterium sp. | reverse complement strand
ACCATTTCTCACTTTTTCTTATTTAAAGGGTTTGGAATTGCTTCCTTTTTATTTGTTCGCCTTTTGTTTATTACAGGAATTTATCTGATTCTTGAACTTTCATTGAAAAAATTAAAAAGCACTTGGTTTTGGGATTTGTTTGCCTTAATCAACATTTCGCTTTTATTTGGCTTTTTTGCCGATTCAATCCCGGAACTTGGAGGCGTAATTGGTTATGAAATGAACCTCTACTTTCAAGATTTTATGGGTAATATCGGAACGCTTTTGATTCTGGTATTCAGTTGCATGATTTATTTGATTTTAAAAATAAACATCAATCCTGATAAAATAAAACGATTGTTTCAATTCAAAATGCCCGAAGTTTTTGCCACGAAAGCATCAGACGAGCCTTCCGTTGCGGTTGAAGAAAATATTTCTGACATTACTGTACCTAATCCTGACGAAAATGAAACAGCCTCACCCCTATCTCAATTTGAAATTAACAAAGAAGCTTTAAAACCGACAATTGAAAATTCTTCTGTTATTAATTTAGACACCAAAAAATCAGAAGAAAAAGAAATACCTGAAAAACCAATTTCTGTTTCAAAAGAACCTGAAATCATTACTACCAATGACGAGGCTTTTGTAATTGAAAAAAATGCAGAAGAAGATACTTTAGAAGAAAACTTGGCTGCCAGATTGGTGGCTGATTTTGGTGAGTTTGATCCCACACTGGAACTTTCAAATTATAAATTTCCGACTATTGATTTATTAAAAGATTATCCAACAACCGGCATCACCATCAATCAAGAAGAGCTTGAAGAAAACAAAAACCGAATTGTTGATACCTTAAAAAATTATAAAATTGAAATTGCTCAAATCAAGGCAACCGTTGGACCATCGGTAACTTTATATGAAATTGTTCCCGAAGCAGGAATCAGAATTTCTAAAATCAAAAGTTTAGAAGATGATATTGCTCTTTCCTTATCAGCTTTAGGTATTCGTATCATTGCACCGATTCCGGGTAAAGGAACGATTGGTATTGAAGTGCCAAACAAAAATCCAACTATGGTTCCGATGCGATCAGTTATTGGTTCTGCCAAATTTCAAGAAGCCGAAATGGAATTACCCATTGCTTTAGGTAAAACCATTTCTAACGAAACTTTTGTGGTTGATTTAGCCAAAATGCCTCACCTTTTGATGGCAGGAGCCACAGGTCAAGGAAAATCTGTTGGTTTAAATGCCGTTTTAACTTCACTGTTATACAAAAAACATCCGGCTGAAGTAAAATTTGTTTTGGTGGATCCTAAAAAAGTAGAATTGACCTTATTCAATAAAATTGAGCGTCATTATCTTGCTAAATTACCGGATACCGATGAAGCGATTATTACCGATAACAACAAAGTAATCAACACTTTGAACTCGTTGTGTATTGAAATGGATAACCGATATTCTTTATTGAAAGATGCCATGGTGAGAAACATCAAAGAATACAATGAAAAGTTTAAAGCCAGAAAACTAAATCCGGAGAACGGACACCGTTTTTTACCATACATTGTATTGGTGGTTGACGAATTTGCCGACTTAATCATGACCGCAGGTAAAGAAGTGGAAACACCAATTGCCCGTTTGGCTCAATTAGCCCGTGCTATTGGTATTCATTTGATTATTGCAACGCAACGACCTTCGGTAAATGTTATTACGGGTATTATTAAAGCCAACTTCCCGGCACGTATTGCATTTCGGGTAACTTCAAAAATTGATTCTCGTACCATTTTAGATACTCAAGGAGCAGATCAGTTGATTGGTAGAGGTGATTTATTATATACAAACGGTAATGATTTAGTGCGGGTGCAATGTGCTTTTGTGGACACCCCTGAAGTGGAACGCATCACAGAATTTATCGGTTCACAAAAAGCCTATCCTAATGCTTATTTGCTTCCGGAGTATATTGGTGAAGA
>JAUXNR010000364.1 GCA_030682755.1 Flavobacterium sp. | reverse complement strand
GGGAATACCATTTCTGAAGAACCAGCAAGTTATGATCCGGATATTGATTTATATGAAAAATGGTTGCGAAACGGAATTGATAAATTTGTAAAATAAAAGAAAGGAGCCTAAAAGCTCCTTTTTTTTATTCCACTATTTTTTCAATGTAGTCTGAATTCAACACATGTAACGCTCCCATATATTTCAGTTTAAATGAAATTAAATCGCCAACTTTATAGATGTTTTCAGAGTTGGTAATATCCACCACCAACATATCTGAACTGGCATCAACAATAGTAATGTTTTCATCTTCAATTTCTAAATATTGCGGTTGCATATCCAATAAGCCAATGTCTAAGATGGCTCGAAGTGATGTTCCACTTAAATCTTCAATATTTGCCATTGAAAATGAATTTCCTGCCACATTTTCGCCTAATTCTCCGTCGGGAACATTTGGTTTTTGAGTGATTTCGATGATTTCAGCATACAATTTAAAAACATCGTTGTGCATGTTTTCAATGGTTTCTCCAGTAAATAAATCTTTCCCAAAAAACAAAGCTTCGCCAATTCTAAAATGATTCACCGCCATAGGTCGGGCATTCTTTAAAATCAAAGGAACCGCGACTGAAGTTCCGCCCGAAACCCACGGAATTGAAACATTGAATTTGGCCTCAATCAATTGTTTGTATAAACTCAACTGAATCAATTTGTCTTGTGTTGGCATCACACCACTTAAGCAATTTAAATTTGTACCAATTCCACGAACTTCGATGTTTGGTAGTTGCAAAACTTCTCCATAAAACTGGATTAATTCTTCGCCCATAACACCTTCACGCAAATCGCCCATTTCAATCATAATAATAATTTTGTGGATTTTATTTTGTTTAATGGCTTCTTCGGAAAGTAATTTGATGGTATAGATTTCGGTGTTAAAACTCACATCGGCAAATTCAACAATTTTTTTAATACTTAATTTTGCCGGTGGTTTGATGTAAACCGTTTGAATTTCAGGATTTAATTTTTTAATTTTCTTTAAATTGCTGATTCTGGAATCGTGAATTTCAGTTGCACCAAGAGCAATTAACTCTTTCAAATAGATTACATTTCCGCATAATAATTTGGAAACAATGCCCCATTCAATATTTCTTGTTTTGAATAAATCGTCCAGAAAGCTGTAATTCTCTTGAAGTTTAGTTCGATATAATTTGATAAATGCCATTAGATTAAAATTTTTCTGGGAATTGATTTTGAAATTCTCGTCAGTAATTCATAATTCAATTGATTACTGTTTTCGCTAAATGAAGCCACAGAAACATCAATTTTTTCTTGACTTCCAATGAGGATAGCTTCATCGCCAATTTGAATGGAAGGAATATCCGACACATCCACTAACATCATATTCATATTGACCGTTCCCACCACCATACATCGATGCTGATTGATGATAACTCGGCCTTTATTGCTCAGTGAACGACTGTAGCCGTGAGCATAACCAATTGGAATAGTGGCAATTTTCATTTTTTCTTTCGCCATAAAACTCGTTCCGTATCCAATGAATTCACAAGCATCGATTTTTTTGATACTCATCACCTGACTTTTCCAAGAGATTACTCTTTTTAATGGATCAACTTTCTTCTTTTTGGAGGTAATATAACTGGCAAAAACCTCCGGACTTGGCCATAATCCATATTGCATAATTCCGATGCGAACCATATCCATTCTGGTTTCAGGAAACATAATTGAAGCGGCCGAACAAGCGGAATGTTTTATTTTTGGAATTAAATTCTTCACACAGAAATAAGCATATATTTTTTCAAATCGCTCAATTTGTTGCTTTACCCGAAAGTAATTTGACATGCTCTCTGCTCCAGCAAAATGTGTGCATAATCCTTTAAATTCGATATGATTTTCTTCTTTTTTTAGTAAAGAAATTAGGCTGTTTAATTCATTTTGAACAAAACCGGTTCTATTCATTCCGGTCTCCACTTCAATGTGAACGATCGCTTTTTTGTTTAACTTTCTACTGATTTTAATGACTGAGTCTAATCTTTTTTTATCAAAAACAAAAAATTCTATATCGTTTTGAATAACCCATTCCATCAGTTCATCTGAAATAAATCCCATAATCAAAATGGTAACTTTTTTAGGAAGTTGTTTTTTAACGAGTTGAGCTTCGGACACATCAAAAACAGAAAAATGTGAAACACCGCTTTTGTGAGCCATGGTAACAAATTCTTCGATGCCATGACCATAGGCATTTCCTTTTACAACAGAAGAAAGAATGACGTTTCTGCCATACATTTTCTTTAAAAAAAGTAAGTTATTTTGATAGGAATCGGGATTAAGTTCGATAACTGAATTAGTGTGCATTATTGATTTCTTTACTTATTTGATGGAATAATTTTATACCTGTTGAGATAATTTCATCCGGAAAATCGTAATTCGAATGGTGCAAAGCCGGAGTTTCTTTTCCAGCTCCAAGTCCAAACATTGCTCCATTGTAAAGTTGAGTAAAAAAGCCAAAATCTTCACCCCAACTAAAAGGAGTATCTTTTTCAAGTATATCTAAGCCTAAAATTTTTGAAGCACTTGTGATAAAATTGTTCGCATCAGTATTATTTTCATTGGCTTGAAAAGATTCCGCCCATTTAATTTTATATTCTAATTGATGATTTTTAGCTATTTCTAATGTCAATTTTTCCAATACTTTTGAAAGTTTTTCCATTTCTTTATTAGTTTGACAACGAATAGTGAAATGAACTTCGCCTTTGCCAGCTGAAACTCCATAGGCTTTTTCACCAAATGAACTATAAATAGGTGTAATTATTGAGAAGTTAGGTTTCGTTTTATTTACTTGATTTTTCTCATCAAATTTTTGAATGATTGATGCAATTGCTAATGCCGGATTAATACCATTTTCAGGTTCGGCAGCATGAGCAATTTTTCCTTTTAATCGAATAATCATACTTTTCACAGCACACGAAAAAGTACCGTCTTTCACAACAATTTGATTTTTATCAAATCCGGGTAAGTTGTGCAAAGCAAAAACATAATCGGGTTTATATATTTTAAAATTATCGTCATTGGCTACTTTTTCTGCACCGGAACCATTTTCTTCGGCAGGTTGAAACAATAAAATCACGTTTCCTTTTTCCGGTCGTTGATGATGCAATTCACCTGCCAATCCACCCAAAATAGCCATATGACCATCGTGTCCGCATTTGTGTGAAATAGTATTTTTTATTGATTTATGTTCAAATGAATTTGTTTCTTTAATAGGTAAAGCATCCAATTCACATCGAAATAAAATTGATTTTCCTTCTTCCAAACCTTTGTAAACGGCAATAATTCCGGTTCCGCCTACATTTGTTTGCATTTCATCAGGCGGATATTGATCTAAAAATGAAAC
>JAUXNR010000359.1 GCA_030682755.1 Flavobacterium sp. | reverse complement strand
AAACCGGATAATCTACTATCCGGTTTCAAAATTCATATATAAAATAAATTAATTTTTAATGATTTTAGATGTTCCAACACCATTATCTGTTTTTACTGTAATTAGATACATTCCTGAATTCAAATCAGAAATATCAACATTTGTAGAACCAGAAACACCGTCTAAAGTTAAATTTTTAACTACTCTACCATTAATATCAGTAATAGAAATCGAGTTCACCAAACCTAAATCATTTGTATTAATTACAAAACTATCTTTTGTTGGATTTGGATAGACAGAAATTTCAGTAGAAACTAAATTTTGATTCTCAACTGATAATAATGTATCTGCATTACTAGCTTTAACTAAATAATTATCAAATTTAGAAACTGAAGCTACAGTATTGCCTGTTCCAGGTGCAGAAAGAAAATCAATTTCACCCGGAGCAACTCCTGCAGTTGTGACAGGAAAAGTATCATTCCCGGTAAAAGTTGCGTCAAATCCAGGTCCTTTCCATCTAATATGGCCAGTAGTAACATTAAAACTAAAACCTAACCTAACCCAAGTATTTACTGCTAAAGCTATTGGAGTAGTTGCGTTTGGCCCTAAACCAAAAGAATAAGTTCCTGTTCCTGGTGTAGAAGTCCAATGACCAAATCCATTCACTACATTTGCAAAAGGCACTGATGAAACTACTGCATTTTTAGTAACACCTATACCAGCAAGAACTCTTGGTGTTGCTTCAGCACTGTAAATGTAAACTCTAAATGAATTAAAACTTGCTGTTGTAGGACCAGTGAAATAGTCAAATTCTACTTCAATGATGTTATTTCCTGTAGTTCTTGTAGCCCAAGTAGCTGGAAACCCATCTTGCCACATAAACTTAGTTCCAGTAGCAGCATCTGATCCTGTAAATTGAAATACGTTTCCGTAATCACCACCCTCAACAACCACTTGAAAGTTAGCATTTCCTCCATTTGTACCACCTGCAGTATTTGCAGTAAACCAACCACCTTGACCGGCATTTGTACCTGCAACATCTGTTCCGATATTACCAACAGTAAGTGCATTAAAATTTTCAGTCTTTAGCACCTGAGAAAATGCTAACGTTGTAGAGCCCATTAAAATAAAAAGTAAAAGTTTTTTCATAAAATATGTTTTTATAGTTTTTAACTTACCAAAGTTATAACAAAAAATAATACTTGAAACAACAGTGGGTGTTTTTTAACTAAAATTAAAAAATTTACTTTATTCTTGAGCTAAATTACAATTAAATGCGATTTTAATTTTGCAATTTAATTTGCTTTAGTACATTTGCAACCTTAATCAAGAGGAAAAATTTGACTGATTGCAACCTCGTAAAAAAAATGCTAAAGCAGAAACTCTTCTTTAGTTATTTTCCTGCAATTTATTTTTACTCGCTTAATATATTTTTAAATTATGGCTTATTTATTTACGTCAGAATCTGTTAGTGAAGGACACCCTGATAAAGTTGCAGATCAAATCAGTGACGCATTAATTGATAACTTTCTTGCCTTTGATCCCGAATCAAAAGTTGCTTGTGAAACTTTAGTAACTACCGGGCAAGTTATTCTTGCTGGTGAAGTGAAATCAAACACCTACTTGGATGTGCAGCAAATTGCCAGAGATGTAATCAAAAAAATCGGTTACACTAAAAGTGAATATATGTTTGAAGCAAATTCATGTGGTATTTTATCAGCTATCCATGAACAATCCAGCGATATTAATCAAGGTGTGGACAGAGCAAACAAAGAAGAACAAGGAGCCGGCGATCAAGGAATGATGTTTGGCTATGCTACTAACGAAACGGAAAATTACATGCCGCTTGCATTAGATTTATCACATGCAATTTTAATTGAACTGGCTAATTTAAGAAGAGAAAATAAAGAGATTACTTATTTACGTCAGAATCTGTTAGTGAAGG
>JAUXNR010000349.1 GCA_030682755.1 Flavobacterium sp. | reverse complement strand
ATTCGAAGCTAAAGTATATTCAAATTACAACGTTGCTTCGTTCATCAAAGAATTTATAGTGGAATTGCCGGATGATATGCATTATGAAGCCGGTGGTTATATCCAAATTGAAATTCCAAAATGTGAGGTTAAATATTCTGATATTGACATCACAGCTCATCCTGAAGAGCATCCGGGTGAACCTGAAAAATTTAAAGCAGAATGGGATAAATTTAATTTATGGCCATTGGTTATGAAGAATACTGAGCTTGTTGAAAGAGCTTATTCTATGGCTTCATATCCTGCTGAAGGAAGAAAAATTATGTTGAATGTTCGTGTAGCTACCCCACCATGGGACAGAGCTAAAAACGGATGGGCAGCTGTAAATCCGGGAATCGCATCATCATATATTTTCTCAAGAAAAGCTGGTGATCCGGTAACTGTATCAGGTCCTTATGGAGAATTTTTCATTAACGAAAGTGAAGCAGAAATGCTTTACGTTGGTGGTGGAGCCGGAATGGCACCAATGCGTTCTCATTTATATCACCTTTTCAGAACTGTGAAAACAGGAAGAAAAGTTACGTATTGGTATGGTGGACGTTCAAAACGTGAATTATTCTATGTAGATCACTTTAGAGCTTTAGAAAAAGATTTCCCTAACTTCAGATTCTACATGGCACTTTCTGAGCCATTACCGGAAGATAACTGGAAAGTGAAAGATGGGATAAGTGGAGAAGGGGACGGATTTGTTGGATTTATTCACAATGTAGTAATTGATAACTATTTATCTAAACATGAAAGTCCAGAAGATATTGAGTTGTATTTCTGTGGTCCACCAATGATGAACAACGCTGTTCAGAAAATGGGAGAAGACTTTGGAATGCCACCTGAAAATATCCGTTTTGATGACTTTGGAGGATAGTATTCCATGATATAAGGTTAATTATTTTAAACCATTAAGAGATTTATTTTCTTGATGGTTTAATTTTTTACAAGTAGTATGATCCTATATTTTTGTTTTTATTATGAGTTGTTTTTCTCAATTCTCATTACTTTTGTTTTATGGAAATTTTAACCGAACAAGAGCTTCACAATTTGGCCATGAATCATGTTGGTAAAGAACTCGAAAACCAAGGATTTGAGTTCATTGCTGTGAATAGTCAACTCAAAAGACATCCTCAATTTGTATGTGTTGACAAGCCTACTAATACTTTACATTTTGTTTTGGTCACCGTTTTTAACTATCCGAATAACCCAGAAGAATATGATGCAATATGGATGGAGACATTTATAGAACATGCCACAAAACTCAAAGCAAAAGTACTTTATGCCGGAGTAGGAATTGCCAATGCATCAGATTATGAAAAACCTGTTATAAAAAATGAAGATTACATCATCAACTATAATGGAATTAAAGAAATTAATTAGTCTATTTATTTTTACTCTTTTCATTATTTCTTGTCAAAAAGAGGGAAAAGAAAAAATTTTTACTATCCAAGGTGAAGCACAAGGAAGCACTTATGCTGTCAAATATATCAACACCAGTGAAATAATTACTAAACAAAGCATCGATTCTATTTTGCTTGCTTTTGATATGTCGCTTTCTACATATCGTCCGGATTCTAAAATTTCAAAAATAAATGCAGGCGATACCACAATTGTTGTGGATGATTTTTTTGAAGAAACTTTCAAAACATCTCATGAAATTTATACGGCCACTAATGGGCTTTTTGACCCAACCATTGGAGTTCTGGTTAATGCATACGGATTTGGACCAAACAAGCAAACAATAGCGTTAAATTCGTTTAAAATTGATAGTTTGTTGCAGTTTGTTGGATTTGATAAAGTCAAATTAAATGAAGATAAAACAATTGCAAAACAATACCCACAAACTTATTTTGATTTTAATGCGATTGCTCAAGGTTATTCCGTTGACGTAGTTGCTGATTTTCTGAAATCTAAAGGTATTGAAAATGCAATTGTGGAAATTGGAGGTGAAATTTTTGCTTTAGGAAAAAATATACTTGAAAATAAAAATTGGGTTGTGGGTATTGATGATCCAACACAAACTCCTGAGGAACGTACTTTAATTGCTAAAATAAATCTAGAAAATCTTGGTATGGCAACTTCAGGAAATTACAGAAAAGTAAAAATTGACAGCATAACGGGCCAAAAATTTGTACATATTATTAATCCAAAAACAGGATTTTCAGAAAAGAGTTCAATATTAAGTGCCACCGTATTAGCACCAAGATGCATTGATGCAGATGGCTATGCCACAGCTTTTATGATTATGAATTTTGAAGAAACTAAAAAGCTACTTCAATCAAGAAATGATTTGTATGTATTGCTGATTTATACTGATGAAAATAATCAAGTACAACAATTTAAAACATCTAATTTTGAGTCACTTACTTTAGAATGATTCTAAAAGTAGGGCTTTTCGTTAAAGAAAACATAATAAACTTTAACGTTTAATGTTATAGGTTTAGTTTTACAATAATCAATAAACTTATACAAATGAAAAAACTAAACAAACTTGTGTTGTTCTTATTGGCATTGCCGGCAATGGTATTTGCTCAAGAATTGAAAATGGATAGTCCAATACCTTTGGATCCAACCGTAAGAACCGGAAAACTTAAAAACGGTTTGACTTATTACATCAAGAATAATAAAAAACCCGAAAACAAAGTAGATTTACGATTAATTGTAAATGCAGGTTCTATTCTTGAAAATGATGACCAACAAGGTTTGGCTCACTTTATGGAACACATGTGTTTTAATGGAACCAAGCGTTTTCCAAAAAACACGTTAGTAGATTATTTGCAAAGTATTGGAGTGAAATTTGGGCAACATTTGAATGCTTATACTAGTTTTGATGAAACCGTTTATTTTCTTCCAATTCCTTCAGATGATAATGAAAAACTGACAAAAGGTTTTGAAATTTTAGAAGATTGGGCGTTTAATACTGTGCTTACTCCTGAAGAAATTGATAAAGAAAGAGGAGTGGTTTTAGAAGAATATAGAATTGGTTTAGGAGCAGACAAAAGAATGATGGGGCAGTTTATGCCAAAGATGATGTATAATTCAATGTATGCCAAAAGACTACCAATTGGTCAAAAAGAAATATTAGAAAATTTCACTCATGATAAAGTGGTTAATTTCTATAAAGATTGGTATCGTCCGAACTTGATGAGTGTTATTGCAATTGGTGATATTGATGTTGATCAAATTGAAAAAATGATCATTAAACATTTTAGCCCCTATAAAAATCCGAAAAAAGAAAAGCCAAGAAAAGTATTTGATGTTCCAAATCATAAAGAAACATTTGTAGCCATTGAAAGTGATAAAGAAGCTGCGTTTTCACAAGTGCAATTGCTTTATAAAGATTATGACGAACCAAAACTAGTTAAAACCGTTGGTGATTACAGACAAGAATTGGTCAAAAATTTATTTAGCACGATGTTAAACAACCGTTTAAATGAAATTGCTAATGATCCAAATCCACCATATACTTTTGGAAATTCTTCTTAAGGAAGCACTTATGCCAGAACAAAAAATGCATTTCAATCTTTTGCAATGGTTGGTGAAGATAAACAGCTGGAAGCGTTGAAAGTTTTAGTTACAGAAAACGAACGCGTAAAAGCATTTGGATTTACACAAGGGGAATTAGATAGAGCCAAAACCTCCATGTTAACAAGCATGGAAAGACGTTATAATGAGAGAGATAAAACCGAGTCAAATAGGTATATGAATTCTTTTCAACGTAATTTTTTAATAGACCAACCCGCTCCTAGTATAGAATGGACATTTGAAACTTCAAAAAAATTACTTCCAACAATTACTTTGCAAGAAACAAATTCACTTATTGCAAACTACATAAAGGATGATAATAGAGTTGTGATTTTAACGGGACCTGAAAAAGAAGGTTTAGTAAAGCCAACAGAACAACAAACTTTAGCAGCCATTAAAATCGACCCATCTAGTTTGAAACCGTATGAAGATTCAGTTTTAGCTGAAAGTTTATTGCGTAACCCTGTTAACAAGGGCAGTATTGTGAAAAAAGAAAAGAACGATAAAATTGGGACTACAACTTTAACACTATCTAATGGAGCTAAAGTAACTTATAAAAAAACTGACTTTAAAAATGATGAAATTTTATTTGAAGCAATGAGTTTTGGTGGGTCAAATTTAATTTCAAATGACGAATATGAAAAAGTTCAATGGGCGATGAGTGGATTAACAGAGGCTGGAATTTCTGGAATGAAATTAAATGATTTGAATAAATTCATGACTGGAAAAGTAGCAAGAGTAAATCCTTATGTAGGAAGTTTTTCTGAAGG
>JAUXNR010000348.1 GCA_030682755.1 Flavobacterium sp. | reverse complement strand
TCGGGGTGTAGCGTAGCCCGGTTATCGCGCCTGCTTTGGGAGCAGGAGGCCGCAGGTTCGAATCCTGCCACCCCGACCACCAAAATCCTTTCCACGCAAGTGGGAGGGATTTTTTGGTTTAAAGCCGTCAAGCTTGCTTGTAAGGATTGAAACCAAAAAAGGACTCAGAGCGAAGCTCAAAGGATTTTGGTGAGCAACATTTCCTATATTCAGGTTCAGAAAATAATTTTGAAACCCATCCTTCAAAAACCTTATGATTTTCATAATTAATTGATTTTCAATTTTAAAATTTGTAAATTGTAATCAAATTACAAGCTATGAAAACTATAATAATGCTACTGACTATTCTTTTCCCTGCTATTCTCTTTGCACAAAGACCTTCAGGAATTCCGGGTGATACCGGAACCATATCATTAAACTCATTAAATGATATCATACTTTACATCGTAATTCCTATTGTACTACTGATTCTTTATTATATCTGGAAACGAAAGAAAAAGAATGACGAATCATCTGAAAATTAAAATCAAAAATATTCCATCCTCCGTTTATAATTTCTATTTTTGTTGAACCTAAACAATCAATTTTACAAGATGCTAATTATCGGTATAGCAGGAGGAACAGGAAGTGGAAAAACTACAGTTGTTCACCAAATCATGAACGAACTTCCTGAAACGGAAGTTGGTATCATCTCCCAAGATTCGTATTATAAAGAAACAAATAATTTGAGTTATGAAGAAAGAACAAAAATCAATTTTGATCATCCGAGAGCCATTGATTTTGAACTTTTAACAGAACACCTCAAAGAATTAAAAAAAGGGAATATCATTGAACAACCGGTTTACTCTTTTGTAACGCATAACAGAACTGATGACACGGTGATAACACACCCGAGAAAAGTTATGATTGTTGAAGGAATTTTAATTTTAGCAAATTCTGAGTTACGTGACATGTTTGACATAAAAGTATATGTTCATGCTGATTCTGACGAACGTTTAATCAGAAGACTAAAACGAGATATCGCTGAACGCGGTAGAGACATGGACGAAGTATTGAACAGATATCAGACAACATTAAAGCCAATGCACCAACAATTCATTGAACCCACAAAAGCTTTTGCTGATATTATTATTCCAAATGATAAATACAATACCGTTGCAATTGACGTTGTTCGTGCTGTAATTAACCAACGAATTCTTTAACTATGAAATTCATTCAACGTTTAAAAGACAAATATCCATGGTTTAGATTTGTTGGAAATCGATACGTTTTGGTTTTGGCTTTCTTTGCCGTTTGGATGCTTTTTTTAGACAATTACTCTTATTTAGAACATCGAATTTTAAATAAACAATTGGATGAATTGGAAACCAATAAAAAATATTATCAGGAAGAAATTAAAAAAGACTGTTTAGAAATCAAGCGACTAAAAAACCCTGATTATATTGAAAAATATGCTCGTGAAAAATACTATATGAAACGAGATAGTGAAGACATTTATATCATTGAATTTGACAAAAATTCGCCAAATGATAGCAAAACCAAAAATTAATAGGAATGACCAAAAAATTATTTTCATCATTCGATCCCATTTCCAGCAAACAATGGAAACAGCAAATTCAATATGAATTAAAAGGTGCTGATTACAACGAAACTTTAGTTTGGGAAAGTCCTGAAGGCATAAAAGTAAAACCTTTTTATCATGGCGATGAAGTACAAGCTAAATATGAATACCCAACAACTCAAGGATTCAAAATCATTCAAAACATTTATGTGTATGATGTAAAAAAATCTAACGAAAGAGCATTGGATTCTTTAAAAAGAGGTGCAGAATCTATTCGGTTTACGATTGAAAATGATGCCGTTTCCTTGGACGAATTGATGGGAAATCTTCCAAAAGAAAATATTACGTATTATTTTAATTTGTTGTTTCTTTCTGCGGAATTTATCAAAAAAATTGACGCTTTTGCAAATCAAAATCAATATAAAATAATCATTTTACAAGATGCGGTTGGTCAGTTGGCAAAGGAAGGAAATTGGTTTTCTTCATTAGAAAAAGATTTTAATGAATTGAATTTAATTTCCTATTTAAAAATTCCTTTTTTAAGTTGTAAAACAGATTTGTATCAAAATGCGGGAGCGAATATTGTGCAGCAATTGGCTTATTCATTGGCTCATGTGAATGAATATTTTAATCGAATTGAAAACATTTCATCTCCCATTACATTTGAAGTTTCAGTGGGTACCAATTATTTTTTTGAAATGGCTAAACTCCGAGCATTGCGATTGCTTTTTAATTCATTAGCCAAGGAATACAATCACACATTAAATTGTCAAATTGTGGTTACGCCAACCAAACGCAACAAAACCTTATACGATTATAATGTAAACATGCTTCGCACTACGACCGAATGCATGAGTGCCATTTTGGGTGGAGCAGACGGAATCTCGAATTTGGCTTATGATGCTATTTATCACAAAGACAATGAATTTGGAGACCGAATTGCACGCAATCAATTGTTGGTCTTAAAACACGAAAGTTATTTTAATCAAGTAAATAATCCGGCGGACGGTGCTTATTACATCGAAACGTTAACCGAACAATTAGCCGAAAAAGCTTTAGAATTGTTTAAAGATATTGAAACAAACGGTGGATTGATTACACAATTTATTGAAGGTACCATTCAGCGAAAAATCAACGAAAGTGCTCAAAAGGAGCAAGATTTATTTGATTCCGGAAAAGAAGTTTTATTGGGAACAAATAAATATCCAAACAAAAATGATAGAATGGCAAATGAGTTGGAATTATTTCCTTTTGTAAAAAATAATCCGAGAAAGACTTTGGTTACGCCGATTTTTGAAAGACGTTTGGCGGAGAAATTGGAGCAAGAAAGATTGAAAAATGAACAAAATGTATAAAAGAATTTTAATTTTAATAGTGTCAGTTTTTACAGTTTCTTCATTGACTTCTTGTGTTGAAGCCGTTAAAGAATCTCAAAAAATAATTGTAGAAAGTCAAAAACCAGAACTAATCGGAAAATTTTTTCCGATTGAAAGTCAGGGAATTAAACTTTTTCTACCTAAAGAATTTAAAAAACTTTCAAAAACAGAATATTTAGAGTTAGTTGAAAAATCTGAAGATTCAATCGTAATAAGTTTTGAAAATGAAAGATTAAGAAATCTTTATTTATCTGGTCATGATATTTATTTATTTCAACACTTGGAGTCCGGTTCAATATTAAGTTTGATTCCAACAAAATACTTCAAATTTAACAAAGCTGATGCTCAACTACTTTTGAATCAAATTAGAGCAAATCATGATGAAATCAGTTATAGTACAGGATTAAAATTCGAAAAAAAAGAAGCTCGGTTTTTCGAAACCAGAGAAGCCCAAATTTTTAAAGCAATTTATACATTAAAAATACCTGAAGTTGAGGATGAATATTTCAAGCAAGTTTATTTTGTGAGTTTTAATAAAAAAAGTTTTGCTTTGTCGCTTGAAACAGGATTCCCAGTTGATTTTGATCCTTTCTTAGAAAAAATACGCATTCTATAATGAAAAGAAAAAACATCCAACATATAAAATTAGAAAACAAAAATCAGAAAGTAGAAACCTCTGAAAAAAACAATTTTCTAACCGCCGAAAATATCGAGCTCAAATCGTTCTATTCAAAAGATGATTTGAAAGAGTTAGAACATCTTGATTTTGGTGCCGGATTTGCTCCTAATCTTCGTGGTCCTTATGCCACGATGTATGTTCGCAGACCGTGGACGATTCGTCAATATGCCGGATTTTCTACAGCCGAAGAAAGTAATGCATTTTACCGCAGAAATTTAGCTGCCGGACAAAAAGGACTTTCAGTAGCGTTTGATTTAGCCACGCACCGAGGATATGATTCTGATCACGAACGCGTGGTTGGTGATGTGGGAAAAGCAGGTGTCGCCATCGATTCGGTGGAAGACATGAAGGTGTTGTTTGACCAAATTCCGCTTGGTGAAATGTCAGTTTCCATGACAATGAATGGTGCAGTTTTACCCATTATGGCGTTTTATATCGTAGCGGCAGAAGAACAAGGTGTGGCTCCGAATTTACTTTCGGGCACAATTCAGAATGATATTTTGAAAGAGTTTATGGTGCGAAATACCTACATCTACCCGCCTACTCCTTCAATGAAAATCATAGCCGATATTTTTGAATATACGAGTAAAAACATGCCCAAATTCAACTCGATTTCGATTTCTGGGTATCACATGCAGGAAGCCGGAGCAACTGCCGATATTGAATTGGCTTATACCTTAGCTGATGGTTTAGAATACATCCGAACCGGATTAGCTGCCGGAATGGATATTGATACCTTCGCTCCACGCCTTTCGTTTTTCTGGGCAATTGGGATGAATCATTTTATGGAAATCGCCAAAATGCGTGCCGGTCGAATGTTGTGGGCAAAATTACTCAAACAATTCAATCCAAAGGATGAAAAATCATTGGCGTTGCGAACGCATTGTCAAACTTCAGGTTGGAGTTTAACAGAACAAGATCCGTTTAATAATGTGGCTCGAACGTGTATTGAAGCGGCTGCTGCTGCCTTTGGCGGAACACAATCGTTGCATACCAATGCATTGGACGAAGCGATTGCTTTGCCTACCGATTTCTCTGCTCGAATTGCACGAAATACACAAATCTTTTTACAAGAAGAAACGAAAATCTGCAAAACGGTTGACCCGTGGGCAGGAAGTTATTATGTGGAAAGTTTAACGAATGAAATTGCTCAAAAAGCGTGGGCTTTGATAGAAGAAGTGGAAGAATTAGGCGGAATGACCAAAGCCATTGAGGCCGGAATTCCGAAATTGCGAATAGAAGAAGCAGCCGCCAGAAAACAAGCCAGAATTGACAGCGGACAAGACATTATTGTTGGGGTGAACAAATACCGTTTGGAGAAAGAAGATCCGTTGATGATTTTGGATGTGGATAACCAAATGGTTCGCAAGCAACAATTGGAACGATTGGCTCAAATAAAAGCCGCTCGTGATACGGAAAAAGTGAAAGCCAGTTTAGCAAAATTGACAGAATCTGCAAAATCAGGTCAGGAAAATTTATTATCTTTAGCCTTAGAAGCAGCCCGAAACAGAGCAACTCTTGGCGAAATAAGCGATGCCTTAGAAGCTATTTTCGGACGATATAAAGCACAAATTAGAACTTTTAGCGGCGTGTATAGTAAAGAAATTAAAAATGACGAAAGCTTTGAAAAAGCGAAACAATTAGCCGATGCGTTTGCCAAAAAAGACGGTCGTCGTCCCCGCATTATGATTGCAAAAATGGGACAAGACGGTCACGATCGCGGAGCAAAAGTAGTCGCAACCGGTTATGCCGATGTTGGTTTTGATGTGGACATTGGCCCACTTTTTCAAACCCCTGCCGAAGCTGCCAAACAAGCCGTAGAAAATGACGTGCATATTTTAGGCGTTTCTTCCTTGGCTGCCGGACATAAAACCTTGGTACCACAAGTGATTGAAGAACTCAAAAAATACGGCCGCGAAGATATTATGGTGATTGTAGGTGGCGTAATTCCGCACCAAGATTACCAATTTTTGTTTGATGCAGGAGCGGTTGCCGTTTTTGGACCTGGGACGAAAATTAGTGAAGCTGCGATTAGTATTTTGGAGGTGCTTTTAGAGGATTAGAAACATTACTATTTTCTAGAATCTTATCATTATGAATCTGGAAAAAACTAACAAAACTATTAAACACCGACTGAAAAGTTGGTGTTTTTTTATTGAGAATCTAGTTGATCTATATATTTGTTCAAATCCATAGGTCTAACCGTTCCTAATTTTTGCAATTCTAAGAGAAGCTTAAGAAAAAAGAATATCAAGGTTTCATTATTTTTACTAAAACTAATTTGTTCTGTGTTATCAAAAACAAATGATTTATCATTTAAAACACAACCGATATTTAATTGTTTATTTTCTTGTAAACTTTCAAAACAATTAGCAAATGGTTCTGAAGT
>JAUXNR010000347.1 GCA_030682755.1 Flavobacterium sp. | reverse complement strand
TACTTGTAAAATTCATATAATTTTCAGCATGATCAGTGCTCCACATTCGTGGCAAAATGGCACTGTGTCTTGAATCACTATTTTGAACTGCATTTTTGTAGTTATTGGTTATGATGTATTTCTTTAATTCATAATCTCTTTCATAATTTGGAGCATTATCCGTAAATGGGTTATCAGAATCTAAACCTGCATAATCACTGGTGTATTGCGGGCCGTAAAATAAGGGATTATGACCATATTGTTCGCGATTATAATAAGCCAAAACTTCTCTTGCATCTGAAGGGCGGTTTTCGTTTATCACCACATTGGCGTTTGCTCTGATTGGTAACATCATCCAAGTTGAAAACCCGATAAAAATGAACAAGATGCACAACAATAAAGTGTTGAATTGCGGTTTGTTTTTGATTCTCGTATAACGAAGACCAAAGAAAAAGAAGGCAATTAATAATAGTGTTGTAAAAATAGTTCCTGAATCAAAAGGCATTCCCAAAGAATTTACCATGAAAACTTCTGTTTTTCCAAACAGAGCCATGGTCCAAGGAAGTAATAATTTAAAAATAAACAACAAAACAGCAACAACTACAATGTTTGCGATAATAAAACCTTTAACGGTAATAGTTTTGAAGTTTTTGAAATAATACAACAATCCAATAGCCGGAATGGTTAATAATGCCATAAAGTGAACCCCAAACGAAAGACCGACTACTAAACATAAAACAAGAAGCCATCTGTTTCCTCTTGGTTTGTGCATATCTTCTTCCCATCGCAATCCTAACCAAAAAAGTAGAGCAATGAATAAAGTTGCCATGGCATAAACTTCTGCTTCTACAGCATTATACCAAAAACTATCTGAAAAAGTAAAAGCCAAAGCTCCAACAAAAGAGCTTCCTAAAACTGCAAAGTCATTCCAAACAGAAGTTTCGGTAAAGCGTGATGTTATTTTTCTTAAGATGATTGTAGAAGACCAAAATAAAAATAATATGGTGAAAGCACTAGAAAATACAGACATCATATTTACCATCAAGGCTACTTTTGATGCTTCCGTGGCAAACATTGCAAAGAATGCACCCAGCATTTGAAACAAAGGAGCTCCTGGAGGGTGACCAATTTGAAGTTTGGCAGAGGTGGCAATATATTCCCCACAATCCCAAAAACTAACCGTTGGTTCAACGGTTAAACTAAAAACAGCTAAGGCAATTGCAAAAGTGATCCACCCTATGATGGTGTTCCATTTAGAAAAGTTGAAAGTAGTCATGAATTTGATTTGAATTTTAAAATCACATCCACAAAGAAACTATTTTTTTGGCTATTCAGCCTCGCATTAACAAAATTTTCTAATGTAAAAGTGAATCTAAGTAACGGATTGGCTTGTTTTTAAGGCGATGAAAAAAATAAAAAAATAAATTTCATTCAAAATACTTGTGAAAATTAAAATATGTTTTAAATTTGCACTCGCAATTAACAAATGCTGGTCCATGGTGTAATGGTAACACTACGGTTTTTGGTACCGTCATTCAAGGTTCGAGTCCTTGTGGACCAACAAAAAACTCCTTCTGAAAAGAGGGAGTTTTTTTTATGCTAATTTTTATTTTAATAAATAAAGATAATGGTTGTAATAATCAATGATAGCTTTTCCTTTTAAAAGAATATCTGCCCCAATGATTCCGTGAACAGATTTTGCTTTATATTGTTTTAATGCAGTGTTTACATGACTCATGTCAAAAACAATTAATGTAGTGTCTTTGGAGTTCCATCTGCCAAGTTTCAAAGAATTGTTCTCAGCAATCTGTGTTTCCATTCCGGTAGCTCCGGCACCGGCAGCTGTGGTTTTGGAAGCTTTTGCAGATAAATTAAAATAAAAGGTGCTTTCAAATCCCACACAACTGTTTGAAGCTCCTGTATCTAAAATAAAATTTCCTTTAACGCCATTAATGGTTGCTTTAATTAAAAGGTGTTGGGTTTTAGAAACCTTGAATGGAATTTTTTTATATCCTTTTTCTTTTAAAATATCATGTAGGTTTTTCATTCGCTTTTTTTCAATTTTCAAAAATAAGTTATTCAGTTCATTTATGAGAAGAAGTTCTCAACTTTGTATATTTGTGGCTTTAAAACAAACTATGCAACTTACAGATACGCACGCTCATTTATATTCAGAAGAATTTGATTCAGACAGAGAGGTGATGATACAGAGAGCCTTTCAAGCTGATGTTTCTCGTTTTTTTATTCCTGCAATTGATTCAAATGCTACGCAAGCGATGTATGATTTAGAAAAAAAATATCCTGAACATGTTTTTTTAATGGCAGGTTTGCATCCGTGTTATGTAAAAGAAAATTACGAAGAAGAATTAGCACACGTTGAACAGCAATTGGAAGCCCGAAAATTTGTAGCCGTTGGAGAGATTGGCATTGATTTGTTTTGGGATAAATCTACTTTAACTATTCAAAAAATAGCTTTTAAACGTCAAATTCAATTGGCTAAAAAGTATAAATTGCCCATAGTGATTCATTGCAGAGAATCTTTTGATGAAATATTTGAAGTTTTGGAAGAAGAGAAAAGTGATGATTTATATGGTATTTTTCATTGTTTTACAGGAACTTTTGATCAAGCTCAAAAGGCTATCGGTTATAATATGAAGCTCGGTATTGGGGGTGTGGTTACGTTTAAAAATGGAAAAATCGATACTTTTTTAAATCAAATAGATATAAGTCATCTCGTTTTGGAAACAGATTCACCTTATTTGGCACCGGTTCCTTATAGAGGTAAGCGAAACGAAAGTAGTTATATTGCAATAATAGCTTCAAAAATTGCGGATATATACCAGATTTCAATTGAAGAAGTAGCTCAAATTACAACAGATACTTCAAAACAGGTTTTTGGGTTTTAAATAGAATTTAACCTAAAAGTCACAAAAATTTTGTTCATTTGTCATTGAAAAAAAACAGTTAATGTCAAAATTTGATTCAATTCGACCCTATTACGATAGTGAGGTTAATGAAGGAATTTGCTCCATACTAAATCATCCAATGATGAAGGCTATGATGAATTTCACCTATCCTGATATTGATGAGTCTGTTTGGATGGAACAATTAAAGAAAACCCACTCAATCAGAGATTTTCAAGTAAATTTCATTTATGAATCGGTACAAAAAGTATTGGAAAGAAGTTCTGATGGTTTGACAACCTCCGGTTTTGATGCTTTAGAAAAAAACACTTCTTATTTATTCATATCCAATCACAGAGATATCATTTTAGACACCTCCTTATTAAATGTGTCTTTATATGACCATCAATTGGTGATGACAGCGTCTGCAATTGGTGACAACTTAGTAAAGAAGGATTTTTTATTAAAACTTTCTAAGTTAAACAGAAACTTTTTGGTGTTGCGAAACTTACCGCCAAGAGAATTATTGCAATCGTCCAAACTGATGTCTGAATATATTGGGCATTTGTTGCAGCGTGAAAATCGTTCCGTTTGGATTGCTCAACGGGAGGGAAGGACCAAAGACGGAAATGATGCAACCCATCAAGGCGTTTTAAAAATGCTTGCCATGGGATCTGATGAAGCACAAGTCATGGATTATTTTAAAAAAATTAAAATAGTGCCGGTATCAATTTCATATGAATATGATCCAACGGATGCTTTAAAAATGCCACAATTGATTGCAGAAGCTAACAATGAAATTTACATTAAAGAGAAAAATGAAGATTTCATAACGCTTTTGAGTGGCATTATGGGTCAGAAAAAACGAATTCACATTCATGTGGCGGGAGTTCTTGACCAAGAAATAGATCAAATTAAATCCAGCTTAGATAATTCTAACAAACAAATTCAAGCCTTAGCTCAGGCTATAGATGATGCGATTCTTTCAACATATAAACTTTGGCCAACCAATTATATAGCTTATGATTTGTTGCACAACACTAACCGTTTTTCAAATCAATATACTGAGAATGAAAAAATGTTGTTTGAAAGAAGGTTGGAAATGAAAATTGACTGCACAAATTCAAAAGCAATTGAAAGCTTTTTGGCCATGTATGCAAATCCGGTTGTAAACAAAATGAAATACGAAAATGCCCAATAATGCAAAAATACTTTTGATATATACTGGTGGAACCATTGGTATGATAAAAGATTTTGAAACCGGGGCTTTAAAAGCGTTCAATTTCAAAAAGCTTTTGCAACGCATTCCTGAATTAAAACAATTGGATTGTGAAATTGAAACCTATTCGTTTGAAAAGCCGATAGATTCCTCCAACATGAATCCGGGACGATGGGTTGAAATTGTAGAAATTATTGAAAGCAGATACGACCAATTTGATGGATTTGTTGTGCTTCATGGTTCAGACACCATGTCCTATAGTGCTTCCGCAGTGAGTTTTATGTTGGAAAACCTTTCAAAACCTATTGTTTTTACAGGCTCACAATTGCCAATTGGAGATTTGAGAACGGATGCCAAGGATAATTTAATTACTGCCATTCAAATTGCATCTTTACGTCAAAAGGGAAAAGCGGTATTTCAAGAAGTATGTCTTTATTTTGAATACAAATTATATAGAGGCAACAGAACAACAAAAGTGAATGCAGAACACTTCAAAGCATTTTCTTCTCCTAATTTTCCACCGTTAGCAGAATCCGGAGTGCATTTAAAAGTTAACACAGAAGTGATATCAACACCAAATCGATTGTCAAAATTGGTGGTTCATAAAGAATTAGATAGCAATGTTTTAATTATAAAACTGTTTCCCGGAATCAATCAAAATGTTTTCACATCGCTTTTAGAAGTCTCAAATTTGAAAGGAATTATATTGGAAACATACGGAGCAGGTAATGCTTCAACTGAGGATTGGTTTGTTTCGGCACTAAAAAATACAATAAAAAAAGGAATTTACGTTATCAATGTAACACAGTGTTCGGGTGGAAGTGTGAATATGGGGCAGTATGAAACCAGTAGTTTGTTAAAAAAAATAGGCGTAATTTCTGGCAAAGACATTACAACTGAGGCAGCAATTTGCAAATTAATGTACTTATTAGGACAAAATGTTTCAGCTAAAGTGTTCAAAACCATTTTCGAAACACCATTACGTGGAGAAATGTCATAAAAATAACCCATTATATTTTTAGAAGTGATAAATTTTTTGTTATTTGGCACCTTGTAAATGCATACTTTAAATGTATGAGGAGAGGTGTCCGAGTGGTCGAAGGAGCACGCCTGGAAAG
>JAUXNR010000338.1 GCA_030682755.1 Flavobacterium sp. | reverse complement strand
GTTTCCAGTTTTGGTTTGAACAGGGGAGTGTAAAGCAAACGTTCATCGGTATAATCGAAATAATCCCAGTAATGTGCTTTCTGATAGTTGAAACGTGCGAGTAAAAGCAACGAATCGTTTTTCTGAATCTCTTCCGGAAGTGTTGAAATATCCAATAAGGGAACATAAGTCGCCAGCAAAAAAGCTGACAAAAATGTGTTCGGATGTTCTTCTTTGATTCTGAACCAGTAAGCATGCAATTCAGGCGTTAACTTATTCATTTCCGACTGCAAACCGGCTTTTTCTTCTCCTGTTGCAGTTTCCAGTTTTTTGTTGATTTCAGCGCCCTTGTTTTGCATATTTCTTAGGAAAATAGCGTATTTGGCAAATTCCCCGGTTTCTGTTGCTCCTGTTATTTCAATAGATGATGAAGTAAACGATTCCTTCGAAATGGTAAAAACCTGGTCGGCCCCCAATAAAAAATCGAAGTGGTTTTTATCATCGAGATAAATTTTGTAAAGACCCTGGGGCAGCAAAGTATCACCCTGAAAAATTCCCGCACCGATGCCATCAAGTTGCAGCGAATCTTTGAGGTAAATATTGCCCACGTAATAATTGGCCAATTTTATCTTTTGATTTGCCCCCGAACTAATGATGACATTTATTTTATAACCCTGTGCGATTACAATGCCCGAAATAAAAATCATAAAAAAAGCGATAATTTGCCTCATGGTTTGATGAATTTGACGCTCAAAATTAAAATAATTTAGACATTATATTTCAAATTTGACAAAGCAAAATTTTGATTATAGCGAAATATGTCTTAATTTCGAAGACAAATGTCTGTAACAAGTTTTAAAATGAAATCAAGAGAAGAAAATATTGTGGAAAAATTGGATGAAGAAATCTCGAAAGTGATTAAACATTCAGGCAAAAGTAAATATTTGATACCCTCGGAATCTGATATTACCTATTCTGATTTCTTAAAGAACAAACTGATGATTGTGCATATAATCAGGGATGGAGTTCCATATTCTTTATTTGCCAAAATTCAGGATTATACACCATTCAGCGAAAAAGACTGGTCTGATTTTTTGGATATCTCTGCTAAATCACTTCAAAGGTACAAGCAATCACCAAGGAAATTTAAATCCATACAATCAGAAAAAATAATTGAAATGGCTGAAGTTACAAATATTGGATTAGATGTATTTGGCGA
>JAUXNR010000330.1 GCA_030682755.1 Flavobacterium sp. | reverse complement strand
ATTGTAGCCGAAGCAGATGGAGAAAATTCGATAGAGAAGGGGCGAAGTGCTTTTCATAACGGGTTGTTTTTGTGCACATTGTTAGGTGTGATTTTATTTTTACTCATATTTTTTTCCAAACCGATTATTAGTTTTATGGGTCAGCCGGAAGAGGTTGTGAATTTAGCAAAACCGTATTTGGATATTGTAGCTTTTTCCCTCATTCCGTTGATTATGTTTCAGGCTTACAAACAATTTGCCGATGGAAAAAGTGAAACCAAATATTCGATGTGGGCGACCATTATTGCTAATATTGTGAATGTGGTTATCAACTATTTTCTAATTTTTGGAATTTGGATTTTCCCAGAAATGGGCATCATTGGAGCGGCAATCGGAACAATCACTTCCCGAATTGTAATGCTTCTTTTTATGCATTATGTAATGGTGAAAAAACCAAAATTCCATCCGTATTTTGAAAAATTCAGTTGGGATGAAATTTCGAGAGTAACAATTAAAAAAATTGTCAATTTAGGAACTCCTTCGGCGATGCAAATGTTTTTTGAAGTCGCATTATTCACCGGAGCCATTTGGCTTTGCGGAATGATTGGCACAACGAGTCAAGCTGCCAATCAGATTGCGTTGAGTTTGGCTTCACTAACTTTTATGTTTGCGATGGGATTGAGTGTGACGGCGATGATTCGGGTAGGAAATCAGAAAGGATTGCAAGATTATACGAAGTTGCGAGTAGTAGCCATTTCTATCTTTTTATTGGCGACTATTTTAGAGATTTTCTTCGCATTAATTTTTGTCGTTTTCCATAAAGTTTTACCGCTTCCGTTTTTAGATTTAGAACAAGCAGTTTATTTGAAAGATAATTTAGAAGTTGTAGCGATTGCTTCTAATTTATTATTGGTTGCCGCTTTATTTCAAATTTCAGATGGATTGCAAGTGGTTGTTTTAGGAGCTTTACGCGGGTTGCAAGATGTGAAAATACCAATGTATATTACCTTTGTGGCTTATTGGATTATAGGTTTTCCGATTTCTATTTATTTGGGATTATATACCGATTTAAAAGCTATTGGCGTTTGGATTGGCTTGTTGGCCGGATTAACCGTAGCCGCTTTGTTCTTGTTTTATCGCTTTAATTTATTAACTAAAAAACTCATCATTCAAAATAAATAACAATGGAAATAAAACCAAAATTCGGATATGATAAACTTCTTTTTGGCATGAAACAAAAAGATGTAGAAGCCATTTATGGCAAAGCAAATCATTCTTTTAAAGATGAAGAAGACAATTTAATTTTGATGTACAATGCGTTGAAAGCTCGCTTAACTTTTTATGCAGAAGAAGATTTTAAGTTAGGCTACATTATCGTTTCAAACCCAAATGCGGTTTTATTTGGCGAAAAAATTATCGGGCAAAATGCCAATGAATCGAAAGCATTTTTATCCAAAAAAGGATTAAAATCATTTGAAATAGAAACTTTTGATTCGTTTTCAAATTTATTTAATGAAGATTATTGGACGATTCTACAAACTGAATTTGATGAAGTGATCAAAGTTGAAATTGGAGCTGTGATTAAAAATGAAGATGAATTTGATTGGAAGTTTTAAGCATAAAAAAACCAACTCGTAAGAGTTGGTTTTTTTGTATTCTGTATTTTGATTTACACATGCAAAGCCCGATTATCCGTCGCTGCCAAAGCTGCTTCTTTTACTGCTTCTGCAAACGTTGGATGAGCATGGCTCATTCTCGAAATATCTTCAGCACTGGCTCTAAATTCCATGGCAGTAACAGCTTCTGCAATTAAATCAGCACAACGAGGACCAATCATGTGAACGCCTAATACTTCATCGGTTTTGGCATCGGCTAAGATTTTTACAAATCCGTCTGTGTCACCACCCGCTCTTGCTCTTCCTAATGCTTTGAATGGGAAACTTCCTGATTTAAAAGCCACACCTTCTTCTTTTAATTGCTCTTCTGTTTTTCCAACAGCGGCAACTTCTGGCCAAGTATACACCACTCCCGGGATTAAATTATAATCGATATGCGGTTTTTGTCCGGCTAAAATTTCGGCAACCATCACACCTTCTTCTTCTGCTTTGTGAGCTAACATCGCTCCACGAACTACATCGCCAATCGCATAAATATTTGAAGCTGATGTTTGCAAATGATCGTTTACTTCAATCTGACCTCTATCGGTAACTTTTACTCCGGCTTTTTCGGCATTCAAACCATCTGTGTAAGGTCTTCTTCCTACTGAAACTAAACAGTAATCGCCTTCCAAAGTTAAAATTTCTCCTTTCGGTGTTTCCGCTTCAACAGTGACGGTTTTACCTTTTTTGTTTACTGATTTTACTTTGTGCGAAGTGTAGAATTTCATTCCTTGTTTTTTCAACACTTTGGTCAATTCTTTCGATAACGAAGCATCCATTCCGGGAATAATTCTATCCATGAATTCCACCACAGAAACTTGTGCTCCTAAACGAAGATACACTTGACCTAATTCAATTCCAATCACACCACCGCCAATGATTACTAAATGTTTTGGAACTTCTTTTAATTTCAAGGCTTCCGTAGAAGTGATTACGCGTTCTTTATCTAAGGTAATAAATGGCAAATTCGACGGTTTTGAACCGGTTGCAATTATAGAATATTTGGCTTCAATAGTTTCAGAAGAACCATCTTTTTTGGTCACTTTCACGTGTGTAGCATCTTCAAATGAACCAACTCCTTCAAAAACGGTGATTTTATTTTTATCCATCAAAAACTTGATTCCGCCGGTAGTTTGATCTACTACAGCTTGTTTTCGACCAATCATTTTTTCAAGATTTAGTTTCACTTTTCCAACCTCAATACCGTGCTCTTCAAAGTGAGCTACTGCATCGTGGTAGTGATGAGAAGAGGAAAGTAAGGCTTTAGAAGGAATACATCCAACATTTAAACATGTTCCACCTAAAACCGAATATTTTTCGATAATAGCTGTTTTAAATCCTAATTGTGCACATCGGATGGCTGCAACATATCCACCTGGTCCTGAACCGATAATGGCCACATCAAATTGACTCATATATTTTTATTTAGTAGTTGAAAATCAGTTAAACGATTGCAAAATTACGAAAGTTTTAGAGGACTTTAATGCATTAACTTATTAAACTTTAGCTAATTTATTATAGATCAACCAACAATATGTCAATGCTTTGAAAATCAATAATTAACAAAGAAAACGTTTTCGTATAATTTTTAAAAAACACCTATATTTAAAAGCACTACTTGAATTAAATTTGTAAATTAGAGATGTAAAATTGAACAACTTATAGTGAATATAATAAAACTAAATAAAATGAACAACACTAACTCTTACCAAAAAATACAAAATGATCGAAACTTTATTATTAATTGTTATTTAGAAATGTTTTCAAGGATTAATGAAGTTGAAATTATTGACCTTTTGAAAAATAATAAAGTTTCAGAAATTGAAGTCAATCATTTAAAAAGCGATAAAGTTATTCAGTCATTAAGTATCTATTTTCAATTAATGACTTTAGTTGAAGAAAATGGAGCTACGCAATACCGCAGAAAAATGGAAGATGATGATAATATCAATTCCATTAGAGGGTCTTGGTCTGAAGCGTTTCATTTTTGGAAAGAAAATAATATAAATGAGGACGAAATTCTAAGCGTAATTTCTAATACAGAAGTAATTCCTGTGTTAACTGCTCATCCCACAGAGGCAAAGCGAATTACTGTAATAGAAATTCATAGAGAATTATATTTATTGCTGGTTAAAAGAGAAAATTCATCTCTAAGCAAATTAGAACAAAAAACCATTGAAGAAAAAATTATAAATCTTTTAGAAAGATGGTGGAGAACCGGCGAAATCTATCTTGAAAAACCACAAGTTGAAGACGAAAGAGCAAATATTCTTTACTATTTACAAAAAAAATTCCCAATCGTTTTAGAAAAAAGTGATGAGCAATTAAAAGCTGCTTGGCGAGAAATTGGTTTCAATTCCAATAAAATTAACAATCCGGATATTTTTCCAAAAATTAATTTTGGTAGCTGGGTCGGTGGAGATCGGGATGGTCATCCGTTTGTTACGCCACATATTACGCAAGAAACGTTGGAATTACATCGAAGTAAAGCACTTTTAATGATTAAAAATAAATTGATCGAGGTAACGGCTAAATTTTCTGTATCGGCTATTTCCAATGCTGTTCCCTTTACATTAAGTGAAACAATTCAAAAAAAAGCTTCTGTTTTAGGAGCTAATGGTGAAAAAGTTGTAAATAGAAATCAATATGAACCATGGAGACAGTATCTTAATTTAGTAAGTCTTAAATTAGAAAATACCATCCAAAACAATCAGGCAGATTCAACTAATTACTATAAATCCAGCCAGGAACTTCAAAATGATTTAAAATTTTTTAGAGAAATACTTTGCGAGAATGGAATGCATGGATTAGCGTCTGACATTCTTTTCCCTTTGGAGAGAATGGTAACTTGTTTTGGATTTCATTTAGCCAAACTTGATGTAAGACAAAACAGTGCGTATCATGATAAAGCAATAGCACAAATTTTAAAAACGATTGGTGAAAAAGAATTTGATTTTGAAAATTGGAATGAAGAAAAACGTGTTGCATATTTGAATTCTGTTTTAGAAAACAATGCTCTCCTAACGGATATAACTATTTCATATGGTCCGGAAGCTGATACTATTTTGGATTGTTATCGAGTGGTAAGACAACATGTTGATCACTATGGAGCAGATGGGATTGGCTCTTTTATCGTTAGTATGACAAGAAATTTAAGTGACTTATTAGTGGTTTATTTTTTCTTGAAAGAAACCCAATTATTGAATACTTCTATAAAAGTAGTTCCGCTATTGGAAACTATTGATGACTTAAATAACGGTCCATTTATTTTGGAAAATTTTTTAAAACATTCAGTTACTTTAAAAAGAGCCTCAAATATAAAATTTAAACAAGAGGTAATGCTTGGATATAGCGATAGTAATAAAGATGGAGGTACAATTGCCAGCAAGTGGAGTTTACACAAAACAGAACAAAATTTATCTGAAATAGCAAAAAATAATAATTTTTCACTTTATTTTTTTCACGGAACCGGAGGAACAATAAGTAGAGGTGGCGGAAAATATCATCGTTTTCTAGAAAGTATGCCGTTAAATACTGTTAACGGTACAATTAAAATTACTGTTCAAGGAGAATCAATAGCACAAATGTTCGGAAATCCTATGACTGCTACTTACAATCTCAATGCATTGACATCAGGAGTTGCAAAACAAACGATAGCCTCTAAAGTTAGTTTGGATAAAAACCAATACTATTTTTATATCATGGATTATCTTTCTCAAAAGTCTTTTGAACATTATAGAGATTTAATTGAAACAAATGGATTCATAGATTTTTATAGTAAAATAACTTGTATTGATGTTTTAGAAAAAAGTAAAATTGGATCAAGACCTGCCAGAAGAACAGGAACAAGAACTTTAAATGATTTAAGAGCAATTCCATGGGTGTTTAGTTGGAATCTTTCTCGAATTTCTCTCACAGGGTGGTATGGATTAGGAAATGCCTTGAAAAAGCTCAAATCTGAAAAACCAAATGATTTTGAATATTTAAAACAAAATATAAAGGATTGGGCTTTTCTAAAATTTTTAATGATTCAAACCGAAACCAACCTCTTACTTTCTGATGTAGAAATGATGAAATTGTATGCCAATCTAGATGATAACGAGGAGGAACGAAAGCAATTTATGTCAAAAATCATATTAGAATTTAACGACTGTCTTCAATTGATAGAAGGACTTTTTGATGAAAAAGCGATAAATCGTAGAATTGGTCAATATGATAATTTAAAATGGAGAAATGAAAAGCTTTATGTTTTGCATGATTTACATATTAAATATCTAAAGCAATGGAGGGCTTTAACTGATGAAAATTATAATGATAAAGAGAGATTACTAACAAAATTATTAAGTATTATTAATGGTTTATCAAGTGGATTGAAAAATACCGGTTGATTTTGATTATAAACGCAAATCAATGCATTGAAAATCAATATTTAACGAAGAAAACGTTTTCGTAGATTTATAAGTAAAGTGATATTTATCAGGTTTTTTTTGAGTGATAAATCGGAAATTTGGTATATAAGATAAATGAAATTACAATCTTAAATATCCATATTATGAAAAACATTAAAGTCATTCAGGAACTTCACGATTTAGGTATCACGGGCTATCACGAAGTGGTTTATAATCCTTCTTATGAAGAATTGTTTCAAGCCGAGACATCTCACATGCGAAAAGGATATGAAAAAGGTGCTTTAACCGATACAGGAGCAGTAGCTGTGAAAACCGGAGTTTTTACCGGACGTTCTCCCAAAGACAGATATATTGTGAAAGATGATGTTACAAAAGACACGATTTATTGGGATAAAAAAGTGAACTTTCCAACAACTCAAGAAGTGTATAGCGAATTAAAATCATTGGTTTTAAAACAGCTTTCTACATCCAAAAAATTATATGTGGTAGATGCGTTTTGCGGAACAAATCCCGACACAAGATTAAAAGTTCGTTTTGTAATGGAAGTAGCGTGGCAAGCTCACTTTGTAACTAATATGTTTATTAGACCTTCTATTTATGAATTGGAAAACTTTGGAGAACCAGATTTTATTGTGATGAATGGTTCAAAAACAACCAATCCTAATTGGAAGGAACACGGTTTAAATTCAGAAAACTTTGTGGTGTTCAACTTAACAGAAAAAATTCAAATTATTGGTGGAACTTGGTATGGCGGCGAAATGAAAAAAGGAATGTTTGCCATGATGAACTATTATCTTCCATTAAAAGGAATGGCTTCTATGCATTGTTCTGCTAATGTTGGTGAAGATGGCGATGTTGCTGTTTTCTTTGGTTTATCGGGAACAGGAAAAACCACTTTGTCTGCCGACCCAAAACGCTATTTAATTGGCGATGATGAACATGGTTGGGATAATAATGGAGTTTTTAATTATGAAGGTGGATGTTATGCCAAAGTTATCGATTTATCAGAAGAAAATGAGCCTGATATTTGGAGAGCCATCAAACGTGATGCTTTACTAGAAAATGTGGTAGTAAATGAATATGGCGAAGTGGATTATTATGATCATTCTATCACTGAAAATTCTAGAGTTTCTTATCCAATTTATCACATTAACAAAATTGTACTTCCTTCCAAAGCAGGTCATGCGAAGAAAATTATTTACTTGTCTGCAGATGCATTTGGTGTATTGCCTCCTGTTTCCATATTAGATGATGACCAAGCACAATACCATTTCTTGTGTGGTTATACATCCAAACTAGCCGGAACAGAAAGAGGAATTACTGAGCCACAACCTTCATTCTCTCCGGCCTTTGGTGAAGCGTTTTTAACTTTACATCCAACAATGTATTCTAAAACATTAATTGGAAAAATGAAAGAACACGGAGCAAAAGCCTATTTGGTAAACACAGGCTGGAACGGAACCGGAAAACGAATTTCATTGAAAAACACCCGTGCCATCATCGATGCAATTATTAGCGGTGAAATAGATCAAATGGAAACCAAACACATTCCGTTCTTAAATTTAACTATTCCGGTTGAACTACCAAATGTTGACAAAGCAATCTTGGATCCAAGAGATACTTACAAAACAGAGGAAGAATGGGAAGTAAAAGCGAAAGATTTAGCCGCTCGATACATCAAAAATTTTGAGCAATATACAAATACGGAAGAAGGAAAACGTTTGGTTTATGCCGGACCTACTTTAGAAACTATTTTAGCCTAACGCAATTCAAACCTTAATTATTCAGAACCCAGCACATTTGTGTTGGGTTTTGTGTATAAATAACTTAAAATTAACCCTTCTGCTCTCATAAATCACAAATAAGTAATACCTTTGCGGGCTATTAAAAAAATAATGAGATTACACAGAAATTTAGTTTACACCACTATTGATTCATTGAATGCTATATTCAATGAGGGCGAATATGCTGATAAAGTGGTGGCAAGAGCTTTAAAAAAGGACAAACGTTGGGGAAGTTCCGACAGAAAGTTTGTGGCAGAAACCATCTACGAAATTGTGAGATGGAAGCGTTTATATGCCGAAATTGCAGAAGTAAAAGAACCATACGACCGTGACGATTTATGGAGAATGTTTGCCGTTTGGGCTGTACTTCGTGGTTATACGATTCCGGATTGGAGACAATTGGAAGGAACACCACAACGCAAAATCAAAGGTCGTTTTGACGAATTATCAAAAATCAGAAAATACCGTGAATCTATTCCGGATTGGATGGATGAATTGGGTGTAAAAGAATTAGGCGAAGAACTTTGGTCTAAAGAAATTGCCGCTCAAAACCAACAAGCTCAAGTGATTTTGAGGGTGAATACATTAAAAACAACCCGACAAAAGTTACATGCGATTTTGATGGATTTAAACATCGAAACAGAATTTTTAAAAGATCAGCCGGATGCTTTAGTTTTAAAAGAGAGAGCAAATGTGTTTTTGACCGATGCTTTCAAAGATGGTTTGTTTGAAGTGCAAGATGCCAATTCGCAGTTAGTAGCCGCATTTTTAGATGTTAAACCTGGAATGAAAGTGGTAGATACATGTGCGGGTGCCGGTGGAAAAACATTGCACATGGCTTCGTTAATGGAAAACAAAGGTTTGTTGATTGCGATGGATTTATATGAAAGTAAATTAAAGCAATTGAAACTTCGTGCCAAACGAAATGGAGCTTTCAATATTGAATATCGAATTATTGATTCTACGAAAGTCATCAAAAAATTATACGACAAAGCAGACCGCGTTTTAATTGATGCTCCTTGCAGTGGTTTAGGCGTTTTAAAACGAAATCCGGACAGCAAATGGAAAT
>JAUXNR010000296.1 GCA_030682755.1 Flavobacterium sp. | reverse complement strand
ATTTCCGGGATTACGGTTAAACCTTCTCCAAGTTGGTTACAAAACCGATTAAAAGCCATCGGAATCACTCCAAAAAACAATATTGTTGACGTAACCAATTACGTGCTTCATGAATTGGGTCAACCTTTACATGCTTTTGATGCTTCAAAAATAAACGGAAAAATCATTGTTAAAACTGTTGAATCAGGCACAAAATTCACCACTTTAGATGATGTAGAACGAATTTTACACGAAGATGATTTAATGATTTGTGATGAAAAAGGACCTTTGTGTATTGCCGGTGTTTTTGGCGGAAAAAATTCAGGAGTAAATGAAAACACCTCCAGTATCTTTTTAGAAAGTGCCTATTTCAATCCGGTTTCAATCCGAAAAACTGCAAAACGTCACGGTTTAAGCACAGACGCTTCGTTTCGTTTTGAAAGAGGAATTGATTCAACCATTACAGAATATGCCTTAAAAAGAGCTGCAATCTTAATTAAAGAGTTAGCTGGCGGAGAAATTACTTCAGACATCATAGACCTTTATCCTAAAAAAATTGAAGATTTTTCTGTTGTATTAAATTTTAATAATGTCAATAAAATTATAGGTCAGGAAATTCCAAAAGAAACCATCAAAAAAATATTAGTTTCACTGGAAATTAAAGTAAACAGTGTTTCTGATGCTGGTCTGGGATTAACCATTCCGTCCTACCGTGTTGATGTGCAACGAGAAATTGATGTGATTGAAGAAATTCTTCGTGTGTATGGTTATAACAACATTAATTTCAGCAAAAAACTGAACGCTACTGTTTCCAATTCCAATAGAACAGAAGAATATAAAATTCAAAATATTATTGCCACACAATTGAACGCTTTTGGATTTCATGAAATGATGGCCAATTCTTTAACCAAACCGGATTACGTAAAGCTGTCAGAGGATTTAAGAGAAGAATTCAATGTTTTGATGTTGAATCCTTTAAGTGTAGATTTATCTGCAATGAGACAATCCCTTTTGTTCTCCGGACTTGAGGCTGTTTCTTATAATATCAACAGAAGAAATTCTGATTTAAAACTTTTTGAATTCGGAAAAAGTTATCATAAAATGCCATCCGGTTATGAAGAAAATAAACATTTAACCTTGTTCTTAACCGGAAATAACAATCCGGAAAGTTGGACACAAAATCAAAAACCTTCAGATTTTTTCCTTTTCAAAGGATTGATTGAAACCATTATGAATCGTTTAGCTATTACTAAATTTGAAACCAAACCGGTTCTATCTGATGTTTTTAGTGAAGGAATTGCATATTATTCGGGTCAAGATTTATTGGTTGAATTGGGAACAGTTAAAAAACCAATATTGAAATATTTTGACATCAAGCAAGATGTTTTTTATGCCGATTTTAATTGGGGCTTG
>JAUXNR010000294.1 GCA_030682755.1 Flavobacterium sp. | reverse complement strand
TTCTACTTTTCGCATGAAAAGAGAAGTTAACTCAAAATCAGGAACACTTTTCGGATCATCAGACATAAGTTCAAAACGGCATTCATAATAACCGCGTTTTACTTTTTTGATGTGCATGAACATCATGACCATATCATATTTCTTCGCTAAAATTTCTGCACCGGTTTGAACAGGCGTTTCAATACCAAAAAAAGTATCCCAATGAATAGCTCTTGAAGCTCTTGGGGATTGATCACTCGCAAAACCATAAACACTTTTTACACCAGTTGCAAAATTGGATTCAATCGTTGGGATAGTCTCTTTTGTGTTAATCAAGGTAGCACCAAATTTTGATCGGATACGACGAATTAATTTGTCAAAATAAGGATTGGATATTTTTTTATAAATCGCAAACGAATCATAAGAGAGCTTGTCGTTAATGGAAATGGACCACTCATAACTGGCATAATGTGAAGTCATCAGTGCAATACTCTTTCCGTTTTGTTCTATTTCTTTCATCAGTGAAAGATTTGAAATCACAAAACGCTTGTCCATTTCTGCTTTAGAAATGGTCATGGTTTTGATCATTTCTAAAAATAAATCACACATGTGACTGTAAAATTTCTTTTCTACAGATTTGCGTTCCGCAACGGATAAATGGGGTAAAGCTATTTCTAAATTTCTTCGAACGGTTTTTATTCTGTACCCAAAAACACGGTACGTAAAAAAACAAACCAAATCTGAAAAAGCATAAAAAAGAGGAAACGGAAGTATTGAAATCATCCAAAGCAGGGGATACAACACTACATATAATACAAATTGCATGAATTTATTTTTCCACAAATATAAGGCTTATTCTAATTTTTATAAATATTGGTTTCTAAAAAGCTAAAAACTATTGCTATTTTTACAAAAATTAAAAGGTATAGCATGACAGCAATCTTGATTGTAATTATTGCAGCAAATGTTTTAATAAGTTATAAAGCATTTCAAGATGATTATTTTTTCAGAAAATATGAATTTCATATTGGTAGCATTCGCTCCGGTGAAAGTTTGAGGATGATTACATCCGCTTTTTTGCACGTTGATATGGCTCATTTGGCGTTCAATATGCTTACGCTTTATTTCTTTGCACCCGTTGTCATTTCAAATTTGGGCACACTCACTTTTTTGATGGTTTATTTTGGAAGTTTAATTTGTGGTAGCTTATTAACCTTAGAATTTCATAAAA
>JAUXNR010000292.1 GCA_030682755.1 Flavobacterium sp. | reverse complement strand
ATTCCATAGAATTACAGGAAGTGGTACACTAACCGGATGGTATTTACCATCGGAACCTTTGTAATCAAGAATATGCCATTCATGTGCATCACCAATGTGGTGTAAAATCATTTTACCGGCATCAAATTTCTCGGAATCTCCACCTGCTGCGAAGGTATTTTTAACAGGTGCTATCAAAACAACTGCTATTGCAATAACAATTGTGAAGAATTTTTTATTGAAAAAGGGGCTAATTTGCATCAAAACGCGAAATTTTATTTCTTTTTAAGGTCGCGCAAGTTAGCAATCAAATAATTAATTTCAAAGGCTGTAAACAAGAAATAAATCACAAAAAAATTAATGACGAATACATTGCTCTGTGGGGGCTTATTTGCCAAAATTATTGCAATAAAAATTATCGAAGCAAAAAGTTTTAATCCAATTCCACCTGTTATGCCGGTCATGAATCTGGTATGACTTTTTTGTAACCCGGAATTAGTGATTAAATAAACGAAAGAAGTAAGAATGGCAGTAAACAAAAAACTATACCAAGTTAGAGAATGTATGTATCCTTTGGGAAGTAGATATTAAAATGCAAGTATTAGAATTCCAACTGCGACAGAAAATGCGATGAATTTTGATAGAAATGATTTCAACCTAAATCTTTTTAATAATGGTATACATAGCCAAGGCTACAGATATGAATAAGAAAACGAGTGTAAAAATTGGAAAAGAAGTTTCGAAGTGCTCATCGGCAAAATACCCAATGTACGTGAGTATGCCGATAATAGCGATCATTTGCACTGCTATTCCCGTGTAACGGGCATAACTATGCAACGATTTCTTCACTTATTTTCTCTTCTTTAGGTTGTTTGTCTTTGAAATTGACATCTACTTTAATGGGCTTCTCTACAATTGCACCCATGTTGCAGTTACCAGTGAATATTGCACCCGACTCTACTACCAATTTGCCTGTATTAATGTTTCCATTAACTTTTGAAGTAGATTTTAGAAACAACAAATCTGTGATGTAACAACTCCCAAAATGAGCTCCAGAGATATCGGCATTTTGAGAGTAGATATCTCCCTTAATGTGACCAGTAGAGCCAATTACTACTTTCGATTTTGAGCTAACGTTTCCTACTACT
>JAUXNR010000280.1 GCA_030682755.1 Flavobacterium sp. | reverse complement strand
TTCTATAATTAGTTTATATGAGTTTTTACCGAAAGTAAGTGTAATAAAAAATATAATTTAAATGAGAATGGTGTTTTTTTAAAACTTGAAATCCTAAATCACAACTATCCGAAACTTGAAAAATAGAAACAGCCACCGTATCTTTGAAGATCACAACAAATTCAATTTGATATGGGACTGTTTCGTAGGAACAAAAATAATAATAAGCCAGTAATAAGCCAAATTATTGACTTAATTCCTTCTCACATTCTGAGAAAAGTTATTCAACAACACCATTCAGACAAGGGTTGCCATAAATACAAGACTTATGACCAATTGGTTGCATTATTGTTCGGACAGCTGTGTCGATGCAGTACTTTAGAGGACATTTCTGTTGGTATTGGAGCTTCTAAGACGTATATTCGAGATTTAGGCTTACAACAGAGTCCAGCAAAGTCAACAATGAGTGATGGTAATAAAAAGCGTGATTATAAAGTATTCGAAAATCTGTATATGAACTTGTTAACATATTACAGCCACTTGCTAAAACAGCATAATTATAGGCAAGTGATAGAAGAAGTTAAAAACAAAACTATTCTTATTCGTGATAGTAGCACTATTAGCTTGTGTTTAGGGCTTTTTGATTGGGCAAAGTTTCGGACAGCCAAAGGAGGCATTAAAATACATACTCAGTGGGATGAGACCATGATGCTTCCGAACCTTGTAAACATTAGTGAGGCAGCGGTTCATGATAGGAAAGGCTTTGAGGATGTTATTTTCCCAAAAGGAACGATAATAATAGAAGACAAAGGATATTGGGATTTTTCCATCATCAAATCACGCATCAAGGCAGAAAACGACTTTGTTACACGAATAAAGGAAAATACAGTATATGAAGTTGTAGAGGAATTAGAACTACCAAAAGACACAGATCAGCATATTTTAATAGATGAAATTATTCATTTAACAGGACAAAAAGCCAAAGAAATAAAGATTGATACGGTCAAATTTAGAAGGGTTGTAGCGTACCACGATGCCAAGAATACAACTATAGAAATTTTCTCAAACAACCTAGACTGGAGTGCTGCAACAATTGCAGAGCTTTACAGAAGAAGATGGGATATAGAAACTTTTTTTAAGCTTCTTAAGCAAAATTTGAACGTTAAAACTTTCGTTGGTACTTCTGAAAATGCCGTTAAATCACAAATATTTGTAGCATTAATCGCTTATTTATTACTTGAACTATTGAGAAGAGTAACAGCCAAAGGACAAACAGCATTTTCCAATTTTGTTGAAAAAATCAGAATATGCCTATCATTTTACCTTTCTCTGGATTATGTAATCAACCAAATTAAACCAAAAGCTCAGCGTGCAGGACCAATACAATCTAATTTGGACACCATATTACAGACGACTTTGTTTTAAACAATCGACTTTTTTTCTCAGAAAAGAAATTCTATACCCCGTAAATTAAAGGGTGCATGGTATATTTTTCCTGTTTTTCAAAAAGTTTCGGATGAATGTGTTAGTTTTTATAACTTTCTTTCAAAACGTAAGAAATTTACGTTGCTAGTGGTTTACATTTGAAAGTATATTTCAAATGTACCCTAATATGAACAGAGCTAATTTCTTGAAATCATTTGGTATTGGAGCAGTAGGACTTATTATTCCTAATACGCTGCTTACCCAAAAACCTATAAAAGTTTACGAAAACTATTTAAAGGGGTCGTACTACTATAAAGTTGGCAGACACCAAAAAAAACTCAACGAAGGAGATGAACTCCGATTGGAACGAGAAGCTACAAACCCTTATGACAGTTTTGCTATAAGTGTACATTTTCAAAATCATAAACTGGGGTATATAGCGG
>JAUXNR010000275.1 GCA_030682755.1 Flavobacterium sp. | reverse complement strand
TATCTTCTAAACTACCCATTTGTAGCTGATTGCGGGAAATTCCTTGAATATGTTGCATGTTTAAAAATACAACAATTCAATTTTTCTTACAAGTTTTTTAGTATATTTGTTAATGGGATTGTGAGGTTTTTTCACAGTCTGCCGTTAACAGCAACAATAAACAACAATTCCTACCAAAATATTGGTTAAAAAATAAATTGAAATTATATAATAATTGATTATTTCATTTGTAACTTTTATCAAAAAAGCCCGTTCATTTCGGGCTTTGAAAATTCGTAGAATTGTACTTTAAATTTAATATAATCATTTCTGATTCGTTTAAAATAATTTTGCATTTGTTATGATTATTTTGTAAAGCTAAAAAGAAAAGATTATTAAACGGTATCTTTTTAACTTTAAATTTTTCATAAACAAAAGAGTCATTCTTGATATTTACTATCTCAATTGTATCCTCATATAAATTTATGAATTTTACAAGTGAAAAAATATTTAGTCGTATAAGCAAAAAACTAATTATTATGAAATTAAAAGATAATATAAATAACAAGATTAAAGATAATTGTGTAAAAAATTGATTTTCAATTTTCCATACAATTATGGAAAGAAGAACTATAAAAAATCCTTCTTTCCAATTTGGGGTTGAACTAGGCTTTATATGCATCTTAAAACCTACCTTGAAGCATAATATGCTGTTCCGGAAGCTACAATTCCACCCAAAAGTAAACCACCAATTCCACCAATTAGAATTCCAGCAACTGGATTACCAAATACAGCACCAACAGTAGCACCAGCTTTACTACCATGCCATGCAGCAGTTACACCACCCAAAACATCACTAGCGGCTATAAAAACAGTTCTTCCTCTTCCTCTTAACATTGTTGAGTTATCTTTTTCAAAATTTGACCAAAAAATTACAGAATGTAAAGAAAGATTCGCGAAAGCTAGAACTAATGTATCATTGAACTTTTTATCAGAAAGTACTTTATTGTAAAAAATTTTTAACTCGTTAATCAATTGATCAGAATCATTTTCAAATCTTTCAAATAAATCGTACAATTCAACAATTTTAGTGTTAGAGCCTTCTGGATAAACACCAGCATCTATACCTAATTTTGTTTCTTCAATAGCTATTTCTTTTAGCTTGTTAATAGTCTTGTCTTCTCCTATCCTATTGATTAATTGAAAACAATTATAAAGGTAAGTGTTGTGAACATAACCAATACCTTCATAGTTAAGTGTCAAATCATACGTTGAATAGGCAACATTTGAATTTAATTTTAATTCGCTCATAATAAATAATTTTAAATTAGTAGTATTACAAACTTACAATAGAAATTGTGAAATATAAATTAAGAAGATTTTAAATTTATGCTAAATAATTTAAAATAAGACAATTATGTTTTATTTAAAAACTATATAAATTGCAGCTGTTAACAGCCATTTTGCGTAATTGCGGGGTCAGTAATAAACTCAAACTTTAGGTTTCAAAAAATCGTTTGTGACAGCTTGAAAGTGATGGGCTCAAAATCCGCAACTACGCAAAGTGGCGAAACGTTACAGGCAAGCGTATGAGCGTCCGTGCTAACATCGAACTGACGACAAAAATCCAAAATAATCTTGCACATTCTAAAAAAAATAATTCTGACAATTGTGATTTTTTGAAAGGACTTGCGAATAATCAGGCAAACAAGTTTCACTTAAAAAAATCACAATATGAAGAATTTAAAAATTTATGCTTTTCTGACTTTCCTTTTTTTAGGAAGCGTTTCCGTTTCCGCTCAAAGTATGTTGGATTTGTATTTTGGTGGCAACAAAGACAGTTTGACAGTTGAAGCAATCAAACTTATTCATACACCTGAACCAACTTTTGAACAGATAAGCCAACCAACAGAACTCAATTCCGAAGTAATAGCAGATATGGGTTTTGAGCAGGTTTATAAATCCGAAAATCACTATTTCGCTGTAAGAGATAATAAAAGAATTTTTGCTTACAGGTTTCCCAATCAATCTGAAAATACAATCCTACTCATTCACGGAGTGGCAAGCAACGCCTATATGTATAACAAAACAGCAGGACTTTTACAGGAAGCAACACAAGCCGAAGTTTATGCTATTGACTTACGTGGACACGGACAATCGGACGGAAATAGCGGGGACGTGGATTATATCAATCAATATGCAGATGATTTGGCTGACATTATTAAGGAAATCCGAAAAGAAAAACCAAACGGAAAAATCATTATAGTAGGTCATTCTATGGGTGGCGGAGTAGCATTACGCTATGCTATGGAAAAGCAATACGAACAACCAAACGCCTTTTTGCTTTTCGCACCGCTTATCGGGCACAATTCGCCTGCATTTCAGCAAGGGCAATCCGATGCACAGGCAGAAGCATTTATGAAAATCCATATCGAACGGATTATCGGTCTGAAAATGCTCAATGAAATCAATAACCACGAATACGACAGTTTACCTGTTTTATTTTTTAATCTTCCCGAAGCAGTTCCTTTGAGAAAATACACATACCGAGCCAACACAAGTATGACCCCTGACGATTATGTAGCAGGGTTGAAAGCAGTAAAAGCACCAATGCTTGTATTGATTGGAAGTAATGACGAAGCCTTTTCTGCCGAAGCGTTACAAAAAGCAGTATTGGAAAACAGTTTGGGAAAAGTACATATAATTGAAAATGCAACACATAACGGAGTAAGACATAACACACAATCTTTTAATTTTATCAAAGATTGGTATTTAAAGCTATAATGAATAAACAGGAGCAATTCTTTCAGGAAATCATTGAACGGCACAAAGGTATTTTGTTCAAGGTTGCCCGTGTGTATTGTCCAAATGAAAATGATAGACAGGACTTGATACAGGAAATGATGATACAGGTATGGCAATCCGTTCACAAATACAATGACCAATTTAAAATATCAACGTGGCTGTACCGTATTTCATTGAATGTAGCCATTTCGTTTTATCGAAAAAACACAACGAGAGCAAATAGGTTTACTGTACTGAACGAGCAAACAACAGAAATACTAATTGAAGACAAAGCAGAAACGGAACAACAACTGAACTTATTGGAGCAGTTTATCAGCGAATTAAAAGAACTTGACAAAGCCTTGATATTATTGTATTTGGAAGACAAAAACCACACTGAAATTGCTGAAATATTAGGACTGTCCGTAAGCAATGTAGGAACAAAAGTAGGACGTATAAAAGAGAAATTAAAAACACGGTTTTCACAATTAACACCATAAAAAGATGAACGAATCAGCATTAAAAGAACTTTGGAAAACAACCAATGAAAAATTGGAAGAAAGTTTAACAATAAACAGAAAAAACACGGAAGAGATAACCCGAATAAAGGTTCAAGGTTTTTTAAGCTCAATGAAACCTATAAAAATATTTACGCTATTGGTCGGTATTATTTGGGTTGGATTAGGAGCAATTGTCCTTAGTCATATATACATCTATGCCTTTTCGGAAGCCAATAAATTTTTTCTCTTTTCGGCTACCGTTCAGATTGTGCTTACAGCCATTGCATTATGGATGTATCTCTATCAGCTAATAAAAATCTATGAAGTAAACAGCTACGACCCGATTTTAGAAACACAGGAAAAATTGGTGCAATTAAGAATTTCCACACTTAGGTCTGCAAGGATATTGCTTTTACAACTACCTGTTTGGACAACCTTTTGGTGGAACGAAACAATGCTCACGGATTGGAATTTATTTCAATGGATAATGACGTTAATAGTTACCATTTCGTTTACTTTTGCTTCTGTTTGGCTGTTTTTCAATATCAAATACGAAAACAGAAATAAGAAATGGTTTCAACTCATTTTTAACGGAAACGAGTGGACACCGTTAATGAAGTCAATGGAACTGTTAGAGCAGGTAGAAGAATATAAACTAAAAGATTAACTAATGGAGATTTTGGCAAAAACAACAAATGAATTTAAAAGGACATCAGGTATCTGTCTGTTATTGGGTTCAATTTTAGCAACACTAACAATGGTACTTCATCCAATGGGTGGAGATATAGAA
>JAUXNR010000274.1 GCA_030682755.1 Flavobacterium sp. | reverse complement strand
TTTAACAAATCTGTTAATGGAGCTATTTTAATTAACAATAAAACGGGAGAAGAAAAGAAAATCAATATCTCCGGTTTCTTTGTGGCTATTGGACATAAACCCAACAGCAGTTTATTTAAAGGACAAATAGAATTAGATGATGCCGGATATGTTAAAACCATTCCTGGTAGTTCCAAAACAAATATTCCCGGTGTTTTTGCTGCTGGCGATATTCAGGATGCTATTTACCGTCAAGCAGTTACTGCTGCAGGTTCAGGATGCATGGCAGCCATCGAATCGGAAAGATTTCTGGGTGAAAACGAATAAGGTTTTTTAGTCATACGATGACTTCGACCTAAATTGAGCGATTCAAAAACGAAGCACACATATTTGCGCCTGACAAGGTGGTTTTAGCTTGAGTTTTTCCGATTTCAGTGATATCACGGAAAATTTCCGTCTATTTCTACCTCTAATGTCATATAAACAGACATTATTACAGTGTTTTTGTTTTAGGTTTATATACTTCTTCTAATACCACTATGGTTTACATGTAAATATGGTTTTCTTTTTTCTATTATTCTTACTTCAGGCAACTTGTATTTTAGGTGGGGATTGACATCGTTTCCATAACTCAGCAATATTTATAGTTTGGTATATTGATCTTGTTACATTCAAAGTGATGTATCTAGCCCCAGAGGTTATTTTTACGGCAAAATCAATAAGTTTTCTTCTAAAAGTATTTGGATAAGCTGCTATTGATATAACCCCAGCAGCTATATCTTGCTTATATGTCTCAAAGAAAAAATGTGTAATTACAAGTAGAAAGTAATAAGCTCTGTTCATGCCAAATTTTTTGAAAGGTAATTGTTCTTTGGTTGCCAACTCTTTAATACTTCTATGAATCAACTCATCGGCACCTCTTTGATGTGATCTGTGGATTATTGTTTCTGTCTCAAAATAATGTTCGCCTCCAGCAGATTTGAGCTTTTTGTCAGCAACAGGGCACGTACCTATGTTAGTGTAAATAAAAGAGTCGGTTCTCTTAAGCCCCATTAAATATTGCCCGTTTTCATCTCTAGTCAGATCTGTGTATATGCACCTTCTAAACCTTGTCCACGACACAAGCTTATTACCAAATTCTACAAACCTCCAAATTGCCTTTTTCTTAGAAAATTCAGCAAAACTTTCAACAGGAATTTGTGCCATATATTCTTTAACACCTTTATACATTCTGCTTGTGGTAATGTAATGTATACCCAAGTTTTCCTCAAATTCTAAATACGCTTTTTGGTCAGCAAACCCGCTATCAGCACATATAATAATTGGAGCATCTTTCGAATATCTTTTCCGGATTAACTTAACTATTGCTCTCACTCTATCAGTATAATCTGTTCCATGATTTGAGTGTGCGTCTCCTGCTCTAAACAACACATCAATCAAAAAAGACCCCCAACTAATGTGCAGCGGCTGGAAACCATTCTTTTTTTTGTAAGTAAGTTTATTGCCTTCTCGTTTTTTTGCATAATCATTATCCATTACCATCGTATCAATTCCAAGCTCGATGATTGCAGGTTTTGTAATTTTAATCCTCCAGATAAATAATTCGTGAAGTATTTTGTTGAATACAAGATCATTAACAATAGATATCTTTGAAAAATATCTTTTTATCTGATGAGAAGATGCCATCTCTGCTTTGCTGTTTTCTAACAAAGCGATATATCCTTCGTCTTTCTTTCTTTGGTCAAAACCAGAAATAGATATGTCAGTACCGTCAATAAAAAAAGCGAGTATTTGTTTTAAAAATCCTTGTAATTGTAACCCCTTGGTGCTTTTTATAAGATATGGAAGCATAGCCCCTAAAATCAAATTATAAAGCCCCGTTTGTTCAACGTATCTTAGAAATAAGGTGAGCCCTCCACGTGCTGAAATCTTATCGTTTGTAATGCCAATTTTTGTTATCTTAGTTCCCATAAAGAAATAGTCTTTTTCACTTTTAAAGTGAAGTGTTATAGATCGTTTTGTCACGTCTAATATACACATTATCAACGAAATGAATAAGACTTTTCTTTATTTTTTTTAACTAATCGCTCAATTTAGGTTAAAGTCAAGCCCTGACTAACTTTGAGTCAAGCCCTGACTATGATGTATTTACAACAATTCAAGTCTATAAGAATCCATTTTAATAAAAATAAAAAGGAGAATAGTAAAAGCAAGCAATGAACTTCCTCCATAACTAAAGAACGGAAGTGGAATACCAATTACGGGAGCAAGTCCAATGGTCATTCCAATATTAATTGCAAAGTGAAAAAACAATATAGAA
>JAUXNR010000273.1 GCA_030682755.1 Flavobacterium sp. | reverse complement strand
TAATATTGGTACCAATATTAATCCTGTTTCTGCGAGAATAATTTCTTTACTTGATATCAGAAGTTATGTAATGATATCTGCTAAAGGTATAGAAGCGGGAGCGAGAGGTGAATTTAATTTTGAAAGAAATTACAAAGTTATTAAAGTTAAAGCACATGCTTTTGTTGAAGTAGGAGGGAAAATTAGTTTTGAAAGGCCTCAGATGGGAGCTTATTTGATGGCAGGTGTTAGTGCTTCTGTTAAAGTGTTATTTGTAACACTAAGCTTAGATGTAGGTATATTATTTGGAGTTGAAGCTCCAAAACCATTCTTGATTTATGGAAAGTTTTACTTTAAAATTAAGGTAGGAATTAAAGTATTTGGAAAAAGAATTACGTTATTTAAATTTAGCGGTAATTTGGAAGTGGTATGGAATTATAATAAAAACATTGACAGAACACCGATCAATCCTTTAGTGGTTTCCATCAAAGATCCATCTTTATTGTCTGCTAGCGAAAGAGCCATTTTATCAGATTTGGTGCAGGGTGTCAACATGTTGTCTAATGAACCTTTTTCATTAGGTTTACTAACATCTAAACCAACAGGAGCACCAGATGAGGCTATTTTGAATTATGTTATTCCATTAGATACTTATATTGATATAAAAACCCAAAAAGGTTTATTGCCCGGCAATGCTGCAGATCCGAATAGTACAGTTAGAAAATTAAGAGGAGGTATTAATAATCCTCCAAGTCAGTATGTGGATTTAATTCCACCTGTTAGTTCGATAAAAGGAAGAAGTATAAGGCAAGTAAAGCATCAATATACTATTGACCATCTTGAGATTAAGTTTTGGAATACTACAAAAAATATCTGGGAGGATTATCATCCTTATGAAGCACTTTATCCTAATGCACTTAATATAAGTAATTTAAAGATTGGTCAGTTTCAAAAAACAGATGGTCAATATAATGCACTAAGAATATTAGCAACAACACCATTTTCTTACACTGAACAAGGGCAGCCTGGTTGGTATGTTCCAGAACAATATGGAATAAATGCTTCTACGTTATTTTGTCAAGCTGAACTTAGAAAAATTAAATGTACCAACTTTGCATTAAAGCCATTAAATGCACGTTATTATTGCGGAAATTCAAATACTCCGTTTTTCTCTAATAATGTTTCTTTCCAATTGATTACTCCAAATGAAGGCGATTATGCCTTTATTACAGATGAGCCCAATATATTTGATATTACAAAGTCATTGGCTTTTGATAATTGGAACAGTATGGAAATTTTATTGCCACAACCTACTGCAATGACAAGATTAAGAGTAAGCAATTTTTCAGGAGGTGTAAAAGTAAAATTTTATTCCATCATTCAGAGCCCGGAGAATGATGTTTTATTTAATGTAGTGTATGGCAATCCAAATCCGGCCGCTTCCAATATTAATGAACCTCATGAAATAATTTTATTTGGAGATGCCTTAGAGGATGCCATAAAATATAATTTTACAAATCCTCCTAATAATGAGGATAAATGGGATATTATTCATGCTAACTGGAGACCTATAACAAAAATTGTTATAGAACCAATTTTTGATAGTACTATCAGTCAGCAAATAGCAATACTGAATGAACAAATAGCTACTATCGAAAATGACAATAATCTAATTTCTTTAGGTATTATTGACGGAGAGCTACTTTCTACATCTTTGTTAGAAGAAGATTTACGACAACTAATTTGTGGTATTAGCGGTGAAGGAAAT
>JAUXNR010000269.1 GCA_030682755.1 Flavobacterium sp. | reverse complement strand
TAGACTCGGCTAACTGAATTGCAGAAAGTTCATTGAGAATTACTAACGCCTTGTTCGAATATTCTAATTTTGCTTGAAGAGTATGTTGACTGGATTCAAACTCTTTAAGTATAAGTAACAATTCATCTGCTTTGCTTGTTTCAACAGCCGTAAATTTAGTTTTTTGATAGGCATTGCTTACTGATACAACATCAGCAATTAAATTATTTACACTGTTGATTTTAATAACATCAGTCGAATCAGAATTTATTGCTTCTTTAATTTGATAAAAACCACTCGTCATTTTTAAAATAAATTCCTCAGCAATTAACCGGTCTTCATACAAGGTGCTGATTGCCTTTTTTACGTTTTCTGTATGAGTTCTGTCAATGTAATTACTAAACAACACCAATACACAAAGTGAAAAAAGTGCACCGGAAGCTGTCAATTTATTTTTTATACTGTAGGTCCATTTCATAGTTCTAAAGAATTTAAGACTTACAGATGTTTTTGTAAGTAACTCAAATATATAACATTTAAACCTATTCAAAAAACAAGTTGGTATTTTAGAACTTTTAATTTAGTTTAGTAAAATGAATAATAACCTCAATTAAATTATAAAGAAAAAGTGCGAAAAAAGTTAAGCGATATGCTTTTCGAAGAGTTTTTTAGCATCTTTTGCAGAAACTTTACCCACACATTCATTCTTGTGAATACATAAAACGGGAGCTTGTTTGCAGATGCCTTGGCATTTCATTTTTTCAATCACAACTTTATCTTTCAAGTTATTGTCTTTGACCAAGTCTTTCAGACAATCTTTGATTTCTTTGTTGTATTTACAGCACTTTTTGCCGTCGCAGAAATAAATAACTTTTTCAGATTTTTTTGCTTTTCCCATGATTGAAAAATGATGTTACAAAAGTAAAATATTATTCTTATTTATTCTAAATAAAGTAGTTAATTTTTTTAAAAGGATTATTGGATTGTTAGATTATAAGAATTAAAGACTAGACGGAAAATCGAACAATCTAATTATCGAATAATCCAAAAATCTTATCTTTACGCCAATGATTCAAAAAAAATACATCCTTCCACTTTTACTATTCATACAAATCATTGTATTGAAAATTGCTTCTTTTTTTCCTGAATTTATTGAAAAGTGTTATAGTAACGGATTGTATCCCATTATTTCAAAAATTTCAAGAACCACTTTTGGATTTACGTCGGTTTCCATCGGTGATATTATTTACGGTATTGTTTTGTTTTTGGTTTTCCGATGGTTTTGGAAAGTGAGAAAAACATGGAAAATCAATTGGAAAGACAATGTATTGAAAGTGTTGAGTTTTGTTTCTGTATTTTATTTTCTGTTCCACTTTTTATGGGCGACCAATTATCATCGGGTGAAATTGTATGAAAAACTGGAAATTAACAAAGAATATTCAATTGAAGAATTGGAAGCTTTTACTCTAAAAATGATTGAAAAAACCAATACCATTCATAAACAAATTACACAAAATGATTCCGTAAAAGTGATTGTTCCCTACTCTACTCAGGAAATTTTTGATTTGAGTGTCAAAAGTTATACTTCGCTTGAAAAGGAATTTTCCTTTTTTGGGTATGAAAAAGAAAGCATCAAACCCTCGTTAATCAGTGTTCCGTTGAGTTATATGGGATTTGGTGGTTATTTAAATCCGTTTACGAATGAAGCTCAAGTGAATGATTGTTTACCAAAATATAATTTTCCAACCACCACGTTGCACGAAATGGCTCATCAAATTGGGTATGCAAGCGAAAGCGAAGCCAATTTTATCGGGTTTTTAGCTTCAGTCAAAAGTGATGATATTTATTTTCAATATTCCGGTTATAGTTTTGCCGTGAAACATTGTCTCCGAAATTTAGAACGCATTGAAGAAGGCAGCAGTGAAAAATTTCTACCTTTTATCAATCCCGGTGTTTTAGAAAACTTTGAAGAAAGCAAACAATTTCACGAAGAACACAAAACCTTTTTAGAACCCATTTTCAAAACCTTTTACGACAATTTTTTAAAACTCAACAAGCAAAAAGACGGTTTGGAAGGATATAGCAAATTTGTGGGATTGATGATTGGAATGGAGAGGAAGTAAGGAGTTATTAGTTAGGAGAATTACTCCTTACTACAAACTAATAACTCACTACTACACTTCATCCGCCACAAAAGAAGTCATATTTTTCTTTTTAAAAGGTCTGATAATCAATCGTCCTTCGCGATCTAAACGAATGTAATTGTAAATCCAATTGGTCAGCACCACCGCTTTATTTTTAAATCCGATTAAAGAAAACAAGTGTACAAAAATCCAAACAAACCAGGCAAAAACGCCGTGAAAATGAAATTTTGGTAAATCAACCACCGCTTTGTTTCGTCCGATGGTTGCCATGGAACCTTTGTCGTTGTAAACAAATGGTTTGAGTGGTTTTTTATTTAATTTTTTGACGATGTTTTCGCCTAACCATTTTCCTTGTTGCATCGCCGGTTGCGCCATCATGGGATGACCTTTTGGATTTTCTTCCGAAATCATAGCGGCAATATCGCCAATAGCAAAAATATTATCGTAACCTTCCACTTGGTTAAATTCATTTACTTTTACCCGATCTGCTCTTGGAATGATGGCGTTTGCATCTATTCCGGACGGCAATGCTCCTTGTACACCTGCTGTCCAAATTACGGTAGCGGTTTCAAAAGTTAAATCGGTGTTTGTTGTTACCGTACTTCCATCATAACCGGTAACACGAACGTTTTTCCAAACATTTACACCTAATTTGATTAAGAAATCTTCGGCAGCATCTGATGATTTTTCACTCATGGAATCCAAAATTCGATTGCTGGATTGAATGAGGTTGATTTGCATTTTTCGTACATCCAAATCGGGATAATCTTTGGGAAGGATGGCTTTTTTCATTTCGGCTAAAGCTCCGGCTAATTCCACTCCGGTTGGTCCGCCACCCACGAGCACAAAATTAATCAAACTGTGACGGTCATGAATATCGTTGGTTAACAACGCTTGTTCAAAATTTTCGAGAATCAAACTTCTGATGTTGAGTGATTGCGGAATGGTTTTCATTGCCACACTATTGCGTTCGATTTCTTTGTTGCCAAAAAAATTGGTTTTGGAACCGGTAGCTAAAACCAGATAATCATAACGCAATTGACCAATATCGGCTTTTACAACTTGATTTTGAGTGTCAATTTCGTTAACGAAAGCTAAACGAAAATAAAAGTTTTGGTATTCTTGTACCACTTTTCGGATTGGGTAAGCGATAGAACCGGCTTCGAGTCCGCCTGTGGCTACTTGGTATAAAAGAGGTTGAAACGTATGATAATTATGTTTGTCAAGTAAAACAACTTGAACGCGTTGATTTTTTAATTTTTTTGCGAGAGCAATTCCTGCAAAACCACCACCTATGATGACGATACGAGGAAGATTTGTATTTGGGATATTCATAGTTTTGAGTTACTAAGTTGCTGCTTTACTGAGCTACTGAGATTTTGTAAGACAAAGATAGTGAGTTTTAACATTTTAAAAATTATTCCTTTTCTGGTATGTTTAATTTTAACTGAATTTTATCATTTTTGAAATGAATGGATTTTTTTTGAACACAGATTTTTGAAATTGGAGAAATTTTAAAAATAGAGATTACAACGGAATGACAAGATGGTGGAAAAATGCGAATAAAAACTGAGACTGAAAACTGAGACTGCGACTGAAAACTGATAACCGACAACGGAAATAGCCCCGATAGCAGTGGAAAGCCTTTTGCAGGATTGTGGCAGTTTTTCTTGGCAAAAAAAGCGACCAGCGAAAGCTCTTTTTTTGCCTTAGAAAAACGCAACAAGACAAAAAAGCTTGGAACGGATAGCGGGATTAGCTTCTGAAAAAAATACTATCTTGTAACAATTTTAGCAATCAAGCTACTAACACAACATGAGCAACTCACTGGAGCAATCTTTTGTTACGCAATTAAAGGAAAATCAGAACATTATTCACAAGATTTGTCGTTTATACACGTCGGGTGAAGATGCTCACAATGATTTATTCCAGGAAATTACGATTCAGTTATGGAAAGCATTTCCTAAGTTTCGTGGCGACTCGAAATTTTCGACGTGGGCGTATCGGGTTGCGTTGAATACTGCTATTACATTGTATAGAAAAAGTACGCGTTCCATTGCCACAATTGAGTTTGAAACATCAAGACATTTTATAAAACAAGAAGATTATAATTTTGAAGAAGAGGAACAAATTAAACTTTTATATAAAGCCGTTCATCAATTAAATGATATTGAAAAAGCATTAGTTTTTATGTATTTGGAAGATAAAGATTATGAAGAAATATCAGAAACATTAGGTATTAGTGAAGTGAACGCA
>JAUXNR010000258.1 GCA_030682755.1 Flavobacterium sp. | reverse complement strand
TCTTCATTGGTGGTTGGGTTTTTAGTGTTAGATAATTTTATTTCATCAACTTGTGTGGCAGATTTCATTCCTGACAAAAGTGTTGATATATCGTTTTTAGTTTCTTTAGTTTGGGTTACTTTTCCGCCTTTTTTAATAGTGGTTGTGGTTTCAGTTACTACAGTTGTTTCTTCCGTTTCATCACAATTGCACTCTTCTTTAGTTTGTGCCGTTTTTTCAACTCTGGCAATATAGGCCATCATATTATTCAATCGGTTTTCAAAATCTTCGGTTTTAATTTTTTGAATGGAATCTTCTTTTACAATCATTTCTAAAAACTTAAAATTTGAATCGTCAATGGTCATTCTTAATTTTTCAATTTCAATTGCTTTTGAAACTTCAGCAGCATCTTTTTGAGCTGTTTTTTTTGCATTTGCTTTTATAGAAGGTTTCGCTTTTGTTTCTTCAACAGATACAACATCATTTTCCTCTTCTTCTGTTTGTTCCTCTTCTTCAACAGATTTATTTTCAGCTACATCAATCGGTCCTTTTGTATAATCAAAAACACGAGTTGTATTTTTATTGTTTTTTGTGGATAACCTGAATGATAAAGTAATTTCGTGTGTTGGGCCAAAATTTACAGCTCCATCATTAATCACTCTTTCATACGTATATCCTAATGATAAACGGTGTGTTAAATGTGCTCCTGCACCAATACTGATTCCGTAATAATCATCAATCCCGGTTTGAACCCATCCTAAATAAGGGAAATTTACAAGTACAGAACCACCTAAGGTGAAATCTTCTGTCGCATTGATTTTTCCTCTAGTCATCAATCTGAAATAACCGTTTTCAAACATTCCTTTTCGGGTTTCCATATCATGATGATACATGGCATGTGCGGAAAAAGTTTTGTTGGAGTATTCTTTAACCATTTGACTTGATTTAAAATCATAATCAACAAGGTTTTCAGCATATACTCCAACATCAAAACTTCCCCATGTAACATTAAAACCAGGTTTTAATGTTAGTACTGAATTGTTAGACAATTCTAAAATGGCAGGATCCGGCTCATTACCTACAGCTCTATTGCTGTTAACCCCCGTTGAGTAATAAGCCAAATTGAATCCTACAGCTAATTTTATATTTTCTGCTAATTGCAGTTGGTAAGCATAATTTGCAATTCCTCCAAAACTTGTGATGATTCCTAAGTTTTGTTGGTATAAACCAATTCCGGCTCCGGCCTTCTCATTAAACTTTCCGGCATAACTCATCATGTATAATTCTGGCGAATCGTTAAATTGAATCCATTGGTTTCTGTGATATAGTGTGATATAATTCTCGTTTTCTCTCACAATTGAAAAGGTTGGGTTTATCAAAAACCGATTAAATTGCAACGTGTTCTGTGTTGGCACATTAAAGGTCAAAACAGGACCGTCTTGTGCTTGAGTATTTTCAAACACAACAACAAATAATACGATATATAACAACCAGTTTTTCATCGTTATTCTATAATGGTTATGGAACCTCTTTTGGTTATTTCGTCATTTTCAGAGATTGTATAATACACAACAGGATCTGTTTTTATAAATTCATAATTTGCATTTGGCCAGTTATTTTGATAATTTCTTGCTCTGAAAAGCACTTTTCCGGCAGACGAATAAATGATTACTTCCACATCTTCTTTGTTGGTATATTTTTCTGGAATTTCCCAATAATCATTACGACCATCGTTGTTTATGGACACAAAGTTTGGAATCACAATACTGTTGTTTACTTTTAAGGTTACTGTGAATGTTTTTTCAATTTCACAGTTTCCAAGTAGAGCTTTTACAGTATAAACTCCCGGTTGAGTTACAGCATAACTTGAACCCATTCCAACTAATTCTGAACCTAAAAACCATTGGTACGAATCGCCACCATTAGCATAAACTAACACCGAAGAACCTTCAAATAATTCAAAAGTTTCGCCTTCACTTAACGTGATAAATGAAGCATCAATCGCTTGAATGGTTACTGTATTTGAAAGATAAACACAACCATTATACTCTACTTCTAAGTAATAAGCTCCGGCTTCAGTAACTGTAATTTGTGATTGACTGCCAATTTGTTGGTCTAATGTTATAGAATACCAACGATACGTGTAATCAGATTGATTTACGTTTGATGTAATGATAGTGCTTCCTCCGTTTTCACAAATGGATGTAAATTCAGGGTTGATTTCAATTGTCATTGGAAGTCCAAGCGAAATGGTAACCGTATTTGAAATAATTAGATTAAAATCAGGAATAATAATTCGCAATTCATATACTCCATTTTCTGTTAAAGAAGTAATAGGTAATGTGTTTTGGGCTGATGAAACAACCAAC
>JAUXNR010000256.1 GCA_030682755.1 Flavobacterium sp. | reverse complement strand
AGTATAAAAACTATAAAAGGCATGGTACGCAAAAAACTTTCACTAACGGAATTCTTACCCTTTATCAAGAAATGGAAAATGGTAAAGAACATGGAATTACTAGAACCTATTTTGATAATGGAAACTTAAAACAAGAAACTATATATAAAAGCGGTAAATCTGTTTCAACTAAAAAGTTTCAAAAATTTAAAAACCCAAAAGTTATAACAAATATATTATCAAGATTATGTAAAGATTGTTATAAAGACTATAAAGATTTTAAATTGCCTGATAATGACCCAATACCAATAAATGATGTGGAGATTGCAGAAAAATTTAAGGCCGAAAAGTCAATATTTGAAGATTACGGTGAAGACCACATTTTGTCATACGGTTACTTTTTATTTGTCAATGAAAAAGGAATAGTGACTGAAATTAAATTTGCTGTGGCTGACAATATGTGGTTAGATCATCAAGTAAAAGCAAGTATGGCTAAATTAAAATTTGAACCAGCTATGAAAGATGGTAAGCCATTAAAAAGTATTCATTACGTTCAGTACCAATTAAAAATAACTGAATAAAACTTTATAAATTTCAGGCTGAATTGTCGAAAAGTGTACAACAAAATCTAAAATCTTTCATCAAAACTTAACAAAAAATCCAAAAATAATTTAATAGTTACTTTTGGATTTTTTATTTATTGAAAATTATTTTACGTTTTCTGTTTCTTTTTCTTTGCAGCCGGAAACAAAACATTATTTAAAATTAATCGGTAACCCGGTGAATTTGGATGTAAATCCAAAACTGTTGGAGCATCACCCACTAAATGTTGATAATCTTCAGGATCATGTCCTCCGAAAAACGTAAACATTCCTTTTCCTTTGGTTCCGTGAATATATCTGGCTTCCCCATTATAGCGGTTTTCTCCCATGATTAGCACATTTGACTTGATTAAATTTGCATCAAAAGCGGTAGTTTGTCCCATAAACCCTTTTACTAATTGGGTATGATTTTGACACAACATGGTTGGAATGGGATCCCATTTTGCAGAATATTCCATTAAAGTGAAATAATCTTTATCCATAGGCATTTTTCGCTTGGTCGTCATGTCGATATCTGAAAACTCATAAATTGTTGGTCTTCGTTCCAAAATAAAATCCTTGAAAGCAAATGTTTTAGAATAATCAATTTTTGATTGATAATTAGGTTCGCTTTCATCACCATCAAACATGGGTTCACAAATGTCTACTCCTTCGGCAGATAATGCAATGTCAAAACTATCTGTTGCAGAACACATGGCAAACATAAATCCACCACCAATTACAAAATCTCTAATTTTTTTTGATACAGCTAATTTGGCTTCAGATACTTTGGAAAATCCCAATTTAGCTGCAAGTGCTTCTGCCTCTTTTTTTTGTTCAATATACCAAGGTGCATTTCTATAAGCTCCAAAAAATTTACCATATTGACCTGAAAAATCTTCATGATGCAAATGCAACCAATCGTATAATAACAATTGATCTGAGAGCACTTCTTCATCATAAACCGCCGTAAAAGGAATTTCTGCATAAGTTAGCACTAGAGTTACCGCATCATCCCAAGGTTTTTTTCCTTTTGGCGTATATACTGCTATTTTAGGAGCTTTTTCTAAAACCACAGCTTCCATATTTTG
>JAUXNR010000255.1 GCA_030682755.1 Flavobacterium sp. | reverse complement strand
GTCTATGAAATTGTATTTTTGAGGCATAACTAAACTAATTTAAAAATGAAAAAAATAGTATTCGCAGCATTGTTTTTAGTAGCTTCAATTTCTATGGAAGCACAAGTAAAAACACCCGCTCCAAGTCCGAGAGCAAATTTTGAACAACTTGTTGGTTTAACAAATGTTGAAATTGATTACAGTCGTCCGAGTGCAAAAGGAAGAACCATTTTTGGGGATTTAGTTCCATTTAACAAAATGTGGAGAACCGGAGCCAATCAGAATTCTATGGTTACTTTTGGTGATGATGTTATCATTGACGGAAAAACGTTGAAAAAAGGTAAATATGCCATTTTTGTAACACCAAAAGCAGATAACTGGGAAGTTGTTTTTTATACAGATACTGAAAATTGGGGAACACCTCAAACGTGGGATGAAGCAAAGGTAGCTGTAAAAACAAATGTAAAACCGGAATTATTGAACAGACACGTTGAAACTTTCACCATTGCTTTGAATAATGTTGACAATGATTTTGCTCATCTGGAAATTTCTTGGGAGAAAACATTGGCGGCAGTAAAGTTTGAAGTTCCTACAAAGAAATTAGCCATGGATAATATTAACAAAGCTTTGGCAGGACCTGCTGCATCAGATTATTTTTCTGCAGCTCAATATTATTTTCAATCGAATGGTGATATGAAAAAAGCTTTAGAATATATGAATAAAGCTACTGAAATGACTGCTGAAAAAGGAACACCATTTTGGTATAACCGTTTAAAATCTCAGATTCAAGCAAAATTAGGCGATAAAAAAGCAGCTATCGAAACGGCAAAAGTTTCTTTAGAAGCTGCTGAAAAAGCCGGAAATGCAGATTATGTGAAAATGAACAAAGACAGCATTGCTGAGTGGAGTAAAAAATAATCTTACTTTTTTATAAATTGAAAATCCTATCATGTAATTGTGATAGGATTTTTTTTTAAAACGAAGTTCGAACAGCAAGTATTAAGTTTCTACCTGCGGCAGTAATTCCAGAAGAATACGGACGATAACGTTGGTCGGTAATGTTTTCAAGACCTCCTGAAAAGGACCAATTTTCATCTAGTTTATAAATGGCTTTCAAATTTAAGGTGTACCAACTCGGAACATAAGGTTTTCCTTCTCCGTCAAATGCATACAAATAATCTTTTTCCACCTCAGACGGGGCTAAATTTTTAGCTTTGATTTTAGAGTTAAAAATAACAGACAAATCAGTTATCCATTTACGGGTTTTTAAAAGCAATCGGCTGTCGCCAAAAAAAGGTGCTGCATGACGTAATGGGGCTTTATTCCCGTTGTCTAATTCTTCTTCACCTTTGGTCCAATTGGCATTGGTTTTCCAATTTAAAATGGGTGAAAGTTCAACGTTTAAACCGCCTTGTAATCCATAAACATTTGCTTTTGCCGCATTTTGAATAGCTTGCACATTGCTTTCTTCACCTTGAAAAACAATTGTGCCCTCGCCATTAAAAGTAAACGGTCTTCGCACTAATGCATCTTCAACAATAGTATAAAATCCGGTAACATCAAGCGTAATTGATTTACCTATTTTTTGTTGCACACCAATTTCAAAATTATAAGCATATTCATATTCTAAATCCGGGTTTGGCACCACAACATTCCCGGGTGTGCTTTCATAAGTTTTACCAATATCATCAATATTTGGCGATCTGAAAGCAGTTCCCGTATTAAAAAAAAGTGCTGTTTTATCTGAAGCCAAATAGGTAAATCCAATACTGCCTGTAAAAGCACTGGTGTTGATTTCCGTTTTATCAAATGGATAGTCAACAAAAGTGTTGTCAAAAGTAGCATCCAACCAAATTTGATTGAATCGCAATCCTGATTGAAAGGTAAATTTATTCGTAAGCTTGTTTTCATATTGCACATAAGTGGCCAACGATTGCCATGAAGAACCATCGGGATATCTTGAAGGAATTGCTTCTTTTTCGTCTGTTAAAACGTTTTTTTGAAAACCAACAGAATTAATGTCATTTAGGATGTATTCTATTCCGTAAGAAAGTTTTTGTCTTTGATTTAGTTTTTTGATGAAATCAAAAGTTGATGAAAATGCATTTACGTTTTCGATATTGCTATTTCTAATTGAGGAATTAAAATTTCTATTGTGTCTGCTTTCTTCAAACAATTGATAACTGGCATTAAATTGAGCTTTGTCAAACCATTTGTTGGGTTTAGAATGACTTATTTTTAAATGATGCATTGTCCATTCTTGCGGGCCGTAATACCATTCTGCAAAACGAAGTTGGTCGTTTCTTCTTCGTAACAATTGATCATAACGATTAAAATCTGATGTGGAAGAATAATGTAAAGCGTAAATAAAGTTCCAGTAGTCATTTGGTTTAAAAGCAATTTTTTGCAATAAATTGACTTGACTATAACCGGATACTACTTGCTTATTTGGGTTTGGATTAGTGATTATTTCATCCACATTGTCAATGGTTTGAACATAATCAGGTCTGATGTAAGCTCTCGGACCATGTTTTCCCATTTTTAAATCTTCAAAATCACTAAAAGTTGCTGAGGTTACAAAAGCCCATTTTGAAGTACCAACATTTAAATCAAAATGAATTGTTTTTTCATTATTTGCAGATGACCATCGGCTTAATGCATTTCCTGAATAAAAAGGGTGTTCTTTGGCATATTCCGGCTCAAAAGTATAAAAATTCATCACCCCACCAATGGCATCACTACCATATATAACTGTTCCGGGACCTAAAATCACTTCTGTATTTTGAATGCTGTTGGCATCAATAGAAATAACATTTTGTATGTTTCCACTTCTGAAAATAGCATTGTTCATTCGTATTCCGTCAACATTTTATAAAACACGATTTGTAGCAAAGCCTCTTATAATTGGACTTCCGCCTCCAAGCTGACTTTTTTGAACAAAAACTTTTCCA
>JAUXNR010000254.1 GCA_030682755.1 Flavobacterium sp. | reverse complement strand
AAGACTGTTATTTCGTTCCTGAAAAACACCAAATAAAAAAAAGTCAGTGGTCTCAAACACTGACTTTTAATTTTAACTAACTCTAACCAAACAAACCTTAATTGTATGATGCAAATATCCGAAGATTTTCCACCACTTTGTGTTAAGCATTTGTTATATATATGTTATTGATTATTAAATTTTTAAGGTTTATTCAGCCCATCATACATTATCCATCACCTATCACAATAACAACAAACTAAGAAATTTAAATTGTGCATAAATTTTACGTCTCTACTTTGGAGGGGGTTGGGGGGAGGTTACTTACCATCCTGCATCGCAAAAACCCGCTTCAACAAATCGGAGCTTCTCGCATTCAAATTCGTACGAATCTCTTTTTCCTCCACAGCAATCATTTTAAACACACCTTCCATCGCTTTGTTGGTGGTATAATCGGTTAAATCAGGATTAACTTTAGTAACCAATGGAATGGAATTATATTTTGTGATAATTTCAGTCCAAATTTTATCAGCACCCACTTTAGAAAACGAATTTTTAATCACCGGATTAAATTTGGAATACAACGCATTAGAGGTAGTGTTCTGCAAATAAGAAGTAGCAGCAGTTTGATTGCCCATTAAAATGGTTCGGGCATCATTGAAAGACATTTGTCTTACGGCGTCCACAAAAATTGGCGTAGCTTCTTTCACGGCATCTTCAGCAGCTCTGTTCAACACTTTCAACCCTTCATCTGCCAAACTTGACAATCCCATAGAACGTAATCGGGAGTCAACCACCTTCAATTCATCCGGTAATAAGATTTTTACCGCCTCATTTTTAAAAAAACCATCGGCTTTGGTCAACTTAGAAACTTGCTTGTCAATACCATTGTTTAACGCCTCTTTTAGTCCGTTTGAAATATCAGCATTTCCTAACATTCCTCCCGCTTGAGGAAATTGATCCGCAATTTGTTGCATCTCCGCACAACTAAAAAACAAGAATACACTTGAGAATAAAATAATTTTTTTCATGGTTTACATTTTGATAGGATCAAAGATAAACAAACATCGTGCCTTTTGAAACTGATATTGTTTTTTAAAGGAAATAGAGGATAAGAGGTTGTGAAGGTTTCGGATTGTGAGTTGCGAGTTTCAAGTTTCAAAATCCGCCAAACCCCAAATAGCGTAGCTATATAAATCCGTCAAGACCCGCGTTTAGCTTCAGCTAATCCGTTCAATCCGCGTTCCAATTAAGAGTTTCTAGAAATTTTACACCTTAATTTCTTCGTGGCAAAAAAAGTCACAGTTCTACACAATCTTGTCATTGCGAAGCAATCATTTCTGTGCTTTCAGTGTTTTCCGTGAGAAAATAAAAACCTTTGTCCCTTTCCTTTCCACAGCAAAATCATCCAAAAATCCAACCTGAAACTTGAAACCTGAAACCTGAAACAAAAAAAACATATTATTTTTTATTAATTCCGTAAATTGCACCCTCAAAAACATCATTTTTTTATCAATGGAACAAGCAACTCCTTATATTCCTAAAAATAAAGTAAGAATTGTAACTGCCGCATCCCTTTTCGACGGACACGATGCAGCCATCAACATCATGCGACGCATCATTCAAGCCACAGGCGTAGAAGTCATTCACCTGGGTCACGACAGAAGTGTTGAAGAAGTCGTAAACACTGCCATTCAAGAAGATGCCAATGCAATTGCGATGACATCCTATCAAGGTGGTCACAACGAATATTTCAAATACATGCACGACTTGCTCAAAGAAAAAGGAGCCGGTCACATCAAAATATTTGGCGGTGGAGGAGGTGTAATCCTTCCCGAAGAAATCAAAGACCTTCACGACTACGGAATCACTCGAATTTATTCTCCCGACGACGGTCGTGCGATGGGCTTACAAGGAATGATCAACGATTTAGTGCAACAATCCGATTACCCAATTGGCGATAATTTGAATGGTGAAGCCAAAGAATTATACAAAAAAAATCCACGTTCAATCGCTCGCGTAATTTCAGCGGCAGAAAACTTTCCTGATATTGCAAAGGAAACGCTGGATGCCATTCACAAAGAAAATGAAACCTCAAAAATTCCCGTTCTCGGAATCACAGGAACAGGTGGAGCAGGTAAATCATCCTTAGTTGACGAATTAGTGCGTCGCTTTCTAATCGATTTCCCTGAAAAAACAATCGGATTAATTTCGGTCGATCCATCCAAAAGAAAAACAGGCGGAGCTTTGTTGGGAGACAGAATCCGAATGAACGCCATCAATAATCCTCGTGTTTATATGCGTTCGTTGGCTACTCGTCAATCCAATTTAGCGTTATCAAAATACGTTGCCGAAGCGATTCAAGTCCTAAAAGCTGCCAAATACGACATCATTATCCTCGAAACTTCCGGAATTGGTCAAAGTGACACGGAAATCATCGAACATTCGGATGTTTCTTTATATGTAATGACACCCGAATTTGGTGCTGCAACGCAGCTTGAAAAAATCGACATGCTTGATTTCGCCGATTTAGTCGCCATCAACAAATTCGACAAAAGAGGTTCGCTAGATGCTCTTCGTGATGTTAAAAAACAATACCAAAGAAATCACAACCTTTGGGATGCCGATTTAGATTCACTTCCGGTTTTCGGAACAATTGCTTCGCAATTCAATGACCCCGGAATGAACACACTTTACAAAAAAGTGATGGACAAAATCGTCGAAAAAACAGAAGCCGACTTGCAATCTACCTTCGAAATAACGCGTGAAATGAGCGAGAAAATTTTCGTCATTCCGCCACACAGAACCCGTTATCTTTCTGAAATTTCAGAGAACAATCGTAAGTATGATGAAACCGTTTTATCGCAAGTGGAAGTCGCACAAAAATTATACGGAATTTATAAAACCATCGAATCGGTGGGTCATATCAACAAATTAGGTTTAACCAAATTCGGAATCAACGAAGAACAACTTCAAAACGCCGAATCAACGACCAATAAAGAATTTTTAAGTTTATTAACCAAAGAATTCGACCGAGTAAAAATGAACCTCGACCCATTCAATTGGGAAATCATTTTAACCTGGGACGAAAAAGTAAACAAATACAAAAACCCGATTTATTCGTTTAAAGTGCGTGACAAAGAAATTAAAATTCAAACGCATACCGAATCACTTTCGCATTCGCAAATACCAAAAGTAGCGTTGCCAAAATACCAAGCGTGGGGCGATATTTTAAAATGGAATTTACAAGAAAACGTTCCCGGAGAATTCCCTTTTGCATCCGGATTATATCCGTTCAAACGAGAAGGCGAAGATCCATCCAGAATGTTTGCCGGAGAAGGCGGACCGGAGCGAACCAACAAGCGTTTTCACTACGTGAGTGCAGGTTTACCCGCCAAACGTTTATCAACGGCGTTTGACTCGGTAACCTTATACGGAAATGACCCTGATTTGCGTCCCGATATTTACGGAAAAATCGGTAATGCCGGCGTTTCCATTTGTTGTTTAGACGATGCTAAAAAATTGTATTCCGGTTTCGATTTAAGTCATCCGCTAACGTCTGTGAGTATGACCATCAACGGTCCGGCTCCGATGTTGCTTGGCTTTTTTATGAATGCCGCCATCGATCAGAACTGCGAAAAATACATCGTCGAAAACAATTTGCAAGTTGAGGTTGAAGAAAAAATCAACGAAATCTACAAGAAAAATGGTTTCGTTCGACCAAAATACAACGGCGAACTTCCAAAAGGAAATAACGGTTTAGGATTGATGTTATTAGGCGTAACCGGAGACCAAGTGCTTCCGCAAGACGTGTACCAAGACATTAAAATTAAAACCTTAGCACAAGTACGCGGAACGGTGCAAGCCGATATTTTAAAAGAAGATCAGGCACAAAACACTTGTATTTTCTCCACCGAATTCGCTCTTCGATTGATGGGCGACGTGCAGGAATATTTCATTCAAAAGAATGTGCGTAATTTCTATTCGGTGTCCATTTCGGGCTATCACATTGCGGAAGCAGGGGCAAACCCCATCACGCAATTAGCCTTTACGTTGGCCAATGGTTTCACTTACGTGGAATATTACTTGAGTCGCGGAATGAACATCAACGATTTCGGACCCAATTTATCCTTCTTTTTCTCCAACGGAATCGATCCGGAATATGCCGTGATTGGTCGTGTGGCGAGAAAGATTTGGGCAAAAGCCTTGAAAAATAAATATGGAGCCAACGAAAGAGCTCAGATGTTGAAATACCATATTCAAACATCCGGACGTTCGTTGCATGCTCAGGAAATCGATTTTAACGACATTCGAACCACGTTGCAAGCGTTGTATGCCATTTATGACAACTGTAACTCGTTGCACACGAATGCGTATGACGAAGCCATTACCACTCCAACCGAAGAATCGGTGCGTCGTGCGATGGCTATCCAGTTGATCATCAATAAAGAATTAGGATTAGCCAAAAACGAAAACCCAATTCAAGGTTCGTTCATCATTGAAGAATTAACCGATTTAGTGGAAGAAGCCGTCTTACAGGAATTCGACCGCATCACCGAGCGTGGTGGCGTGTTAGGGGCAATGGAAACCATGTACCAACGTTCCAAAATTCAAGAAGAATCGTTGTATTATGAAACCTTGAAACACAATGGCGATTTCCCGATTATTGGGGTTAACACCTTTTTAAGTTCCAAAGGTTCACCAACCGTCGTGCCAAGAGAAGTAATTCGTGCCACCGAAGAAGAAAAACAATTTCAAATTAAAACCTTAGAAACCCTACACCAATTGCACGAGCAAAAAGTGAACGAACAACTAAACGGTTTACAAGAAGCCGCCATTAAAAACCAAAATCTGTTTGAACGTTTAATGGAAGCCACCAAATATTGCTCGTTAGGTCAAATTACGAGTGCGTTGTTTGAAGTGGGAGGGCAGTATAGAAGGAATATGTAATTTTTATTTATATGATTTTAAAAGGACGACGAGAGTTGTCCTTTTTTTGTTCGTGCAAATACGAGGCTGTGTCATTTCGACGATAGGAGACCCGAGCGATAGCGAACAGGCGAAGCAAATCACATAAAGTAGGTCACG
>JAUXNR010000247.1 GCA_030682755.1 Flavobacterium sp. | reverse complement strand
ACACCTACAAGGTTTTGGAAACCTTGCAGGAGCTGCACCCGGAATAGTAGCGAACAGCCCGAAATGGGGGCATAAAAAAACGCTTATTCATTGAAGAATAAACGTTTTTTGGGATAACCTTTGTCAAAGTTCAAAACTTTGACAAAGGTTTAGAGTAAATAAAACGGATATAGATTCTGAAACAAGTTCAGAATGACAGAGCGAACTTTTTATTTTGAAAGCTCCACAAAATATTTGTAAAACAATGGAATGGTTTCGATTCCTTTCAGATAATTAAAAATTCCGAAATGCTCGTTGGGTGAATGAATGGCATCAGAATCTAAACCGAATCCCATTAATATGGTTTTCGATTTTAGTTCTTTTTCGAACAGAGCAACAATTGGAATACTTCCGCCGGAACGAACGGGAATGGCCGGTACTCCGAAGGTTTCAGTATACGCTTTATTCGCAGCTTGATAACCAATGCTATCGATTGGCGTTACGTAACCTTGTCCACCATGATGTGGCGTCACTTTTACTTTTACTGATTTTGGAGCAATGCTTTCGAAGTGATTTTTGAACAATTCGGTGATTTCTTGCCAATCTTGGTTGGGTACTAACCGCATAGAAATTTTGGCAAAAGCTTTACTGGCAATTACTGTTTTTGCACCTTCGCCCGTATAGCCGCCCCAAATTCCGTTGACATCTAATGTTGGTCGGATGGAATTGCGTTCGTTGGTTACGTAACCTGCTTCACCATGAATGTCGTCTATGTCAAGTGCTTTTTTATAGTTTTCTAGAGAGAACGGTGCTTTGGCCATTTCTGCTCTCTCCTCCAATGATAATTCTTCTACTTTATCATAAAATCCGGGTATTGTAATATGATTATTTTCATCATGCAACGAAGCTATCATTTTGGTCAAAACATTGATCGGATTGGCCACTGCTCCGCCATATAAACCAGAATGTAAGTCGCGGTTGGGTCCAGTAACTTCCACTTCCACATAACTTAAACCTCGTAATCCGGTGGTGATAGAAGGTTGTTGATTGGAAATCATTCCTGTATCGGAAATTAGAATCACGTCGTTAGCGAGTTTTTCTTGGTTGCGTTCTACGAACCAACTTAGGCTTTTTGAGCCAACTTCTTCTTCTCCTTCAATCATAAATTTGACGTTGCAAGGCAGACAATTATTGGCAATCATGTATTCAAATGCTTTCACATGCATATACATTTGTCCTTTGTCATCGCAAGAACCACGGGCGAAGATAGCACCTTCGGGGTGAATTTCGGTGGTTTTGATAACCGGTTCAAACGGCGGTGAAGTCCACAATTCCATTGGATCAGGAGGTTGCACATCGTAATGACCGTATACTAAAACCGTTGGTAAATTCTTGTCGATTATTTTTTCACCGTAAACAATTGGGTATCCGGGTGTTTCGCAAAGTTCTACGAAATCGCAACCGGCTTTTTCAAGGCTTGCTTTTACAGCTTCGGCTGTGTCAATAACATCTTGAGAATAAGCAGAGTCGGCACTTACAGACGGTATTTTTAGTAATTCGATGAGTTCGTCAATGAATCGTTCTTTGTTTTGTTGAACGTAATTTTTTATGTTGTCCATTATAAAAAGTAAAAATGATAAAGTTCAAATTTACAAAAAAATAAAGGGCTAAAAAAATTCAACAATCATAATTTAAAATTCAAAATATTCTCTATATTTGCACCCACTTATTGAAACAGCTACTGTTTTATTCGCCTGCGGGTATGGTGAAATTGGTAGACACGCCAGACTTAGGATCTGGTGCCGCAAGGTGTGAAGGTTCGAGTCCTTTTACCCGCACAAAGCTCAAACGAAAGTTTGGGCTTTTTTTATGCAGATCTGTCTTAAAGTAACGTTAATTTGAAAGTCTAGTTTTTAAAATTCATTTAAATTAGCCTTTCTAAAATTAAATTTTACAATGAATAAAAAACATCTTTTATTATTAATTACCATGGGATTATTTGCAAACGAAGCTTCTGCTCAAGAATTGAACAAACAATTTGCAAGCAACCCTTTTTTTTCATCATACAATACACCTTTTAATGTTCCTCCTTTTGATTTAATCAAAAACGAACATTTTAAACCCGCTTTTCAAGAAGCCATTAAAAGACACCAAGCAGAAATTAATGCCATTGTGAACAACAAAAGCAAGCCTACTTTTCAGAATACTATTGTGGCATTAGAAAATTCAGGAGAATTATTAAGTAATGTTTCAACTGTTTTTTACAATTTAAATTCTGCTAACACAAACGAAGAAATTCAAAAAATTGCGAGAGAAATTGCCCCTGAAACTTCTGCTCATAATGATAATATTGTATTAAACGAAAAGCTGTTTGCTAAAGTAAAATCGGTTTGGAATGAAAAGGACAAATTAAAACTATCAACAGAAGAATCAAAACTTTTGGAAAATGCTTACAAGCGTTTTGTTAGAAGTGGTGCCAATTTGAATGAAAAAGATAAAGAACGTTTGAGAGCCATCAATAGTGAATTGTCTCTTTTAACCTTGAAATTTGGTCAGAACATTTTAGCTGAAACCAATAAATATGAGTTGGTTGTTGAAAAAAAGGAAGACTTATCCGGACTTTCTTCAGAACTTATTGAAGCTGCTGGAGAAACTGCAAAAGCGAAAGGAAAAGAAGGAAAGTGGGTTTTTACGCTTTCCAACTCCAGCGTAATGCCTTTTTTACAATATAGTTCCAACAGAAAACTTCGTGAAATTATATGGACTGCTTATAAAAACAGAGCCAATAATGGCGGTGAAACTGATAACAATTTAAACGGAATTCAATTGGCAAATTTAAGAGCAGAAAAAGCCAAATTGTTAGGTTATGAAACCCATGCACATTATGTTTTGGAAGAAAGTATGGCAAAAACCCCAACCAAAGTAATGGATTTTTTGAATCAATTATGGACGCCAGCCTTGGAAAAAGCTAAAGTTGAAGAAGCAGAAATTGCTGCCATGATGAAAAAAGAAGGTATTTCAGGAAATGTTCAACCTTATGATTGGAGATATTACAGTGAAAAAATCAGAAAAGAAAAATTTGATTTAGATGAGCAAGAATTAAAACCTTATTTCAGTTTAGACAATGTAACTGAAGGTGTTTTTATGGTATGTGATAAATTATTTGGATTGCAATTCAAACAACTAAAAAACGTTCCAACCTATCATCCTGAAGCAACAACTTGGGAAGTAACCGAAAAAGACGGCACTGTTTTAGGTTTGTTATATATGGATTTCTTTCCCAGAGAATCAAAACGTGGCGGAGCTTGGATGACTTCTTATCGTCCTCAGAAAATGGAAAATGGAAAGCGAATTCCTCCGGTAATATCTATCGTTTGTAATTTTTCTAAACCAACCGGAAATGCACCTGCCCTTTTCACTTTTGACGAAGTAACCACTTATTTCCACGAGTTTGGACATGCTTTACACGGATTACTTTCGGATGTAAAATATAAAAGTTTAGCAGGAACGAGTGTTCCAAGAGATTTTGTAGAATTACCTTCTCAAATTATGGAAAATTGGGCAGCAGATTCTGAAGTACTAAAAATGTATGCAAAACATTATCAAACCGGAGAAGTCATTCCGGATGAATTAATTGCTAAATTGGAAAAATCAGGCACATTTGGTCAAGGGTTTTCTACTGTTGAATATCTTTCATCTTCCTTTTTAGATATGGAATTTCACACGGCTACTTCACCAATAAAAGGAACTGCTGAGGAATTTGAAAAAGCGGCAATGAAAAAAATTGGTTTACCGGAATCCATTATTCCTAGACATAGAGCCAATTATTTTAGTCACATATTTTCCGGCGGATATTCTGCAGGGTATTACAGTTATATCTGGTCTGGTGTTTTAGATACAGATGCTTTTGATCAATTCAAAAAAACATCATTGTTCAATCAAGAAAAAGCTAAACTATTTAGAAAAAGTATTCTTGAAAGAGGAGGCACAGAAGAGCCAATGGATTTATATAAAAGATTTAGAGGTAGCGAACCTAGTATTGAACCTTTATTAAGAAAAAGAGGTTTAGATACGCAAACAAAATAATATAGTAGGTTGTTATTAATTCGTGAAAGTCCCGTTTGATTTAATCGAACGGGACTTTTTAGTTATCCATGATACACTCGCGAAGCAATAATTTTACCTTCCCGAATTTCTAAAACTTCTGCAACTAGCAGGTCTTGTTCCTCTGCAACAGAGCGAACATATTCCATAAAAACTCTGTCGTCATTTGCTGTTAGCGAAGTAACTTTATAATGTAAGGTTGGCAATCTGTCAAATGCATCTTGCCACCATTCTCGTAAGGCCTGTTGACCAATTACTAAACCATTGCTCTCCGGTTTTCTGATTTTTAATTTCGGACTAAAATGTTCTGCATTTTCATCATAAAGTGACAACAACTGATCTAAATCTTTTTTATTGAAAGCTTCAAACCATTTATATGCAATAGATGTAATTTCTTGAGTCATGCTTTTTAGAAATTCTTCAAATTTATAATTTCCTGTTCGGTTAAAGCCCTCCAATTTCCTCTTGGTAAGTTCTTTTTAGTTAATCCGGCAAAAGAAACCCGATCAACTTTCAGTACATTATAATTGAATTTTTCAAAAATTGAACGAACCACTTTTACATTCGCCGTTCTCAATTTTATTCCTATTTCAGTTTTAGGCTGGTCATCAATATAACTGATTTCATCAACATAAAGTCTGTGTTCATCTAAAGTAACACCACCTGAAATTTTTTCTAAATCTTCAAATTTTAAATTTTTATCTAAACTTACTTGATAAATTTTTGGTGATTTTTGATTTGGCAAACCAAATTTTCGAATCATATCCGTATCATTCGTAAACAATAAAAGTCCGGTTGTGTTTTTATCCATTCTTCCAATAGGCTGAATTTTTGCACGAGTGGCTCCTTTCACTAATTCAAAAACATTTCGAAGATCATTATCATCTTCTCCAGAAGTTGTAAAGTTTTTTGGCTTATTCAATAAGATGTATTCTTTCTTTTCAGGAGTAATTGTGGCTCCATCAAAATTTACTACATCGCCAGGTTTTACCTGATATCCCATCTCGTTGATTACTATACCATTAACTTTTACATTTCCGGATTGGATATAAATATCTGCATCTCTTCTTGAGCAAGCTCCGGAATTAGCAATGTATTTATTCAAACGAATATTGTCTGATTTTACTTTTGGCTTGGGTGCAACAGCAGGTGCATCTGAAACTTTTTTAGGTTTTTGAGAACGCTTTGCCATTGCTGGTTTTGGCTTACTAAATCCTGATGGTTTGCTTTTTGCTGATTTGTTGGAAGTAGGTTTTCTATTGCTTCCTTCTTTCTTGTTCATTATCCTATATTTTTTGCAAAGATAGGCAATTTGATGCTTGGTTGGTTTTTAAAGATTTAGAACTTCTTTACCATGAATAACAACAGACGGTTTAATCAAGATGATACTGAAAACTCCCGCCACAATTATTAATTTTAAGATATTATGCAACAACACATAATTTTCCTTTGAAGTTGACCTCCAAAGTTTAAGCAAGAAAAAAAGTAATATAATAAAACTGATGTAAAAATAAATATCCATATATCCCACATCAACCACTTCAATTAAAATATAAACCGGAACTACAGTTAATAAGGTTAAAAAAGTAATAGCTGTCTTGGAGATAGTTTCACCATAAAGTATTGGAATGGTTTGATAATTTTGAACTAAATCGCCTTTGATATTTTCTAAATCTTTAATCATCTCACGAATTAATATCAATAAAAAAAGAAAAGAAGCGTGTGCAAAAATGACATAATATTTTTCATTGTTTACATTTTCAAGTATGATATCAATTTTTTGATAATGCAATAAAATTCCGAAAAAGGGTAAAACGGCTAAAATTGCTGCCATTAAATTTCCGATAATTGGATATTTTTTAACCTTGTGGGAATAAAACCAAATTAGAAAAATATAAACAGAAAAAAACAAAACCGCACGCCATGACACTAAAAAAGCAATCAAGAAAACAAAAAAATTAATGCTGAAATAAACCTGTAACTTGGTTTTTTGTGACACCAAACGATCTAATAACGTTTTATTTGGCTTATTGATTAAATCTTTTTTGCTGTCATAAAAACTATTAATGATATAACCCGAAGCAATAGTTAATGTTGACGCTAAAACAATTATAAACAAATTAAAATCCAGCAAAACCTCTAAAGCCCGATGATTATCTGAAAGAATAAAAATGGCGGCTAAATATTGTGCTAAAACAATTATAGGAATATTATAACCTCTCACTACAGAAAACAAACTGATAATTTTCATTAAAATCAACTTATGCTTTCTAGATAGTGCCATAGATTTTCCTTTCCTTCAGCGAAGGTGTAATTTTGGAAATTAGGTTGTATTAAAAGTGATAAACCACTTCAAGTTTGTGGTCTTTTAAAGCGGCTTTAGCTTTTTCAAAATCTTGAGTAAACCCTAAAATATAACCACCGCCACCTGAACCACACAGTTTTAAATAATAGTCGTTTGTTTCAATTCCGTTTTGCCAAATCTGATGAAATTGCTCCGGAATCATCGGTTTAAAATTATTTAAAACCACTTTAGATAGTTTTTTTGTATTGGAAAATAATGCTTTTAAATCACCTTGGAGGAAATTTTCAACACAAGCATCAGTATGTTTCACAAATTGATTTTTAAGCATGCTACGGAAACCTTTGTCTTTTAAGTTTTCCATAAAAATAGTAACCATAGGTGCTGTTTCTCCAACAATTCCTGAATCTAACAGAAAGACAGCTCCTTTTCCTTGCGTACTTTGTGAAGGAATTCCTGTTGGCTCAATGTTATCCTTAGAATTGATAAGAATTGGCAAACTCAAATAACTATTTAACGGATCTAATCCTGAACTTTTTCCGTGGAAAAAGGATTCCATTTGCGAAAAAACTGCTTTCAACTGCAATAATTTTTCGCGGGTTAAATTCTCTAAAACGGTGATTTTGTTGTTGGCATATTTGTCATAAATCGCAGCTACTAAAGCTCCGCTGCTTCCCACACCATATCCTTGTGGAATGGAGGAATCAAAATACATTCCTCTTTGAATATCTTGGTGAAGCATTTCTAAATTGAACGTTACCAACTCCGGTTGATCCGCTTGTAATTGTTCTAAATACAAAGCAAATCTTCGTAAGCTTTCATTAGATTTGATGGCTTCGTTAGACGGATTTTCGTCCACCTTTAACGCACCGTTGTAAAAATTATATGGGATAGAAAGTCCTTTTGAATCTTTGATGATTCCGTATTCTCCAAACAGAAGAATTTTTGAGTAAAAAAGTGGTCCTTTCATGTAACTATTTCTATTAATGTTTGGTAAAGATAATCAAAAATCACTTAGTTGAATCGCTCCAACACCAATTTCATCGCAAATATACTGCTCGTTTTGACAATGTACAACTAATTCACTCTTAATAAATTGCAAAACTTCATCACGAACGTTTGCTGGATAAAGTACATGCACATTTGCTCCGGCATCTAATGTGAAACAAACTTGGATTGATGTTTCTTGTCTAAATTTCCAAATTTTGTTGATGATTTCCAATGTGTTAGGTTTCATCAGAATAAAATACGGCATTGATGTCATCATCATCGAATGAAGGGTTAATGCCTCACTTTCAACTAGTTTCACAAATTCATTGACATCACCTTTGGTTAAAATAGATTTAATTTCCGATAAATTATGATGAGCTTGTTCAAATCGTTTTTCGGCATACGGATGACCATTCATCAAATCGTGGCCTAATGTGCTAGAAACTTGTTTTTCACCTTTATCTACTAATAAAATAGTGTCTTGATAATTTTTAAAATTAGGATGAAGATTTGAAAATTCAATCCCAAATAAATCAGAACTAGCTTCAGTTTCTTGATGATTTCCCCAAATAACCACTTCGCCTTTAATGCTTCGGCAAGCACTTCCTGAACCTAATCGGGACAAAAATGAAGCTTTTTGGTTAAAATAGTCTTCGGTCATTGTTGGATTTAACTCCTTTTCCAAACTCATAAAGTTTACAGCTAATGCTGCCATTCCGGAGGCTGAAGACGCAATTCCGGAACTGTGTGGAAATGTATTGTGTGTGTCAACTATAAAATGATAATCTTTTAAAAAAGGTAAATAAACTTCAACTCTTTCCAAAAATTTTTGAATTTTTGGTCGGAATGATTCTTTTGGTTTTCCTTCAAATAACAAATCGAATGAAAAATTTTCTGCTCTTTCAATTTTAGAGAAAGAAAGTTTTGTTATGGTTTTACAATTTTTCAACGTAAAACTTATGGACGGATTGGCCGGAATTTGATTTTCCTTTTTTCCCCAATATTTCACTAAGGCGATATTACTGGGAGCCGACCATTGAAAACTTCCATTTTCGATTATTTTCGAATAATTTTTAGGAATAAAATCTGAAGAAGACAGCATATTTCTTTTTTTGGCAAAGATACATTTTTTGATGGAGTAGCTGTTTTTAGTGACTAGAATTGTTACTTTTGAAAAAAAGAATTATGTCAAAAACCATTAAAATTATAGTTGCCGTAATTATTTGTCTTTCGGTTGGATATGCTTCGGGAATGGCAACACAATCATCCATTCAAACTTGGTATCCAACTTTAACTAAACCTTTTTTTAATCCGCCCAACTGGATTTTTGCTCCGGTTTGGACTATTCTTTACATTATGATGGGAATTAGTGCAGGATTAATTTGGTCAAAAAAAAACCAATCACCTGATTTGGTTAAAAATGCATTATTGCTTTTTACTATTCAATTAATTTTAAATGCCATTTGGAGCTTTTTGTTTTTTGGACTAAACAATACTTTATTAGCCTTGATTGAAATTTTATTATTGGGATTATTGATTTTAGAAACCATTAAAAAATTCAAACCCATTGATGCACTAGCCGCAAAATTGATGATTCCGTATTTACTTTGGGTTGGTTTTGCAACGATTTTGAATGGAAGTATTTGGTGGTTGAATAGATAGATTTTCAATATTTTTGAAAATCTACAGAATATTCCCTTTATCAAACAATAATTACAATGAACAATCAATGGAAAAATCAAAACATGATTTAACTAAAACTATAATAGATAAATTGACCATAAAGGAATTTGGAGTTCATCTGTCTACTTATATTAGCCTTTTCACTCATCCTTATAAATCATGGATGAAAGCCATCAATATTAGAAAATCTAGTTTTGATTTTATTATATTAAACATTATTTATTATGGAATTTTTTTATTTTATATAATTCAAGAACCACAAAAAACAATTCAGTTATTATTTTTAGACTTGTTATCTACAATTGTTCCTTTCATTTTATTTTACCCATCTTTTAAAATTTGCAATTTTTTATCTAAGAAGAAAATAAAAAGTAACAGACTTTTTAGATTATTTTTGATTTTTAAATTTCAAAGTACACCAATATTAATTCTCTTTTTGTTAATGACAAATTGGTTTGATTCAGAAAATTTATTTGTTGTAATTGAAAATTTTATCGTTTTAGTTCTTATAGGTTATATGATTGTATACTTACTAGTTGCTAAAATGAAACTTTGGGTTAAAGTATTAAGCTTTTTTATAAATTATGTCATCTTTATTTCCGTTTTCTTAATTTTTTCAATTTTTGAAATTAGTTTTGAATTGAAAAATGCTGACAATTATTCGACTTTAAATACTCCAACTACGGAATTTAGAAATTTTTTCATAAATTCTTCTCATGCTGAAAGATTTATATTAGATGATAAATATTTTGTATTATTAGAAGTTGATGAATTAAATCAGCTAATTAACTTTAGTCCTCAATTTGTTAATCATCAACTATTAGGTGAATTTTATGAATTATCTAAAATTAAAAGTGAAAAAAAATTAATTGAATATGATTCTATTTTATTCTCGTTAAATAAATCTCATATATCAAGTTTAAATTTAACCAAAAATTCAAATACAAAAGCTCAATCAACAAAAATGAGGTTAGATTCTCTTAAAAAATCTTTTACAAAAATTGTTGATACTGATATGAAAATATCAGATTCTTTGAGAATGCATGCGAAATTTAATAGCAACAGGCAATATTTTCAGGCATATTTCAAATATTTAGAAAAATATTATTCGACTTATGTTAATAATGATTCCATATTAAAAATATTGACTAATAAAAAAACTCATCTTGAACCTTTAAAGATTAATGAAAATGAAATTATCACTATTTATGAAATTGACACACTTTACTATGAGCCTGAGAAGTCAAATCTCATTAAGCAAAAAAAATTAATTGACAAAAGAGATAAATCATCTGATTTTCTGTTCAACATATTATTTTATCCTGTATTATAATTCAAAAAAATTTAAACCCCCAAAATACTATCAATCTCCATAACTTCTCCCGATTGTAAATTATTTAAATGAAAGGTCCCAATTCGCATTCGAACTAAACGCAAAGTGGGAAAACCTACAGCAGAAGTCATTTTACGCACTTGCCTAAACTTACCTTCGGTTAGTGTAATGGAAACCCAAGAGGTTGGCCCATGTCGTTCATCACGTATTTTTTGGGTACGCAACGGAAGATTTGGGTCGTCAATTAATTTTGCCTGGCATTTTTTGGTTTTGTATTTGGTTCCTTTAAAACCAATTAACACTCCGTCTTGAAGTTGATTAACGGCTTCTTGTGTGATGATGCCATCTACTTGAGCATAATATTCTTTTTCCACTTTTTTACTTCGCACCAATTCACTCATCATGCCATCTGTAGTGAGAATGAGCAAGCCTTCTGAATCTTCGTCTAAACGACCAATTGCCATGGTTCCGGGAGGAAAATCATGTAATTCTCCCAACAACTTTTTGGTCCGCTTCAGCTCATAGACAAACTGACTAAGGTAGCCGTAAGGTTTGTAAATTAAAAAGTGGCGGTGGTTTATCATATTATTTTAATTCCTTATGAGATTCCTCCTGAAGTCGGAATGACAAACTGAGCGGGAAACTACTATAAATCAAAAAAGCTATCCACTAAAGTGGAAAGCTTTTCATCTCGTTGTTAGCAACGAGACTACTAAACTTGAACTTCCAAATTATTAATTAATTTTTTAATTGAATCTCTGTTTAATTTTTTTAAACGTTTCTCTTCCAACAGAGCTTCTTTTTTTATTTCATACGATCTTGAATAAACCAAAATCCAATCAGAAGCCTTAGATGTATAATTACTTCTCCCTGAATTATGATATAATATCCGCTCCTCCAGATTTGTGGTAAATCCTTTATAATAAACATCAAGGGTCTCTGAAAAAATAATGTATACGAAAAACATAATTTAATAAAACTAATAATTTAAAACTTCCATAAATCAAAAAAGCTATCCACTAAAGTGGAAAGCTTTTCATCTCGTTGTTCACAACGAGACTACTAAACCAAGACTATCATAAATCAAAAAAGCTATCCACTAAAGTGGAAAGCTTTTCATTGGTCTAACTACTAAACCGGGACTTCCTTTCGGTCGTCCAAAACAACACAACTATTTTAAATACTTTTTTGGGCAAAAAAGCGATTCATTTCTGAATCGCTTTTCCCAATTTAGCGGTCTGGACGGGACTCGAACCCGCGACCCCATGCGTGACAGGCATGTATTCTAACCAACTGAACTACCAAACCATCGCTTTATTGCGGTTGCAAATATACAACTGATTTCTATATCTGCAAGTATTTTATTTACTTTTTTTTCTTCAAAAAACCCAATACTACCCAAACAATTGTTTTTCAACCAAGTATGTGGTTAGTATTTTTTCAAAATCTGCTCCAACATTCACCGGAACATACTTTATTCTATTTTGAGCACAAGTCATTGCCAAATCTTTGAAATAAGATGTCACCTTTTTTTCATATTCCAATTTAATTGTATCGGCAAAAAGCGGAATAATTTCCCCTGACTCTAAATCAATAAACTTTCTTGGTGCATTATCAAAATCAAAATTAAGTTCTGTTTTTTCATCGATAACATGAAAAAGCACCACCTTGTGTTTGTTGTGTTTCAAATGTTGCAATGCATTAAAAAGTGCTTCTTGATTTTCGTTTTGAAACATATCCGTAAAAAGAATAATCATTGATCGACGGTGCATTTTCTCGGCTATCTGATGCAAAAAAGTAATTGTATCGGTTGGTTTAGCTTGCTTTTGAACCGTTAAAAGCTCTTCTAATTTTGATAATAACATTCGATGATGACGATCACTTCCTTTCTCAGGAGCATAATATTCATAGGAATCCGAATACACACTCAAACCAACCGCATCTCTTTGTTTTTTTAATAAATTCATCAAAACAGCACTTGCCAAAACAGAAAATCCAATTTTATTTTCATAAAAAGGCTGCTCATTTTTCAACTTAGGATAGTGCATTGAAGAGGAATTATCTACAATCAAATGACATCTAAGGTTAGTTTCCTCTTCATAACGTTTGGTATATAACCTATCTGTTTTTGCAAACAATTTCCAGTCAATATGCTTGGTAGATTCTCCTGAATTATACACTTTGTGTTCCGCAAACTCAGCAGAAAATCCGTGAAAAGGCGATTTGTGCATTCCAGAAATAAAACCTTCCACCACTTGATTTGCAAGCAGCTCCAAATGTTTAAAACCTGAAATTATTTGATTTTGAGATTCGATGTTCATCTTTCAAAGATATCAAATCCGATTTGAGCTACAAAAGAAAATCATGTAAGAGTCCGCTAATTTTATGTTAAGATGGCTTTGGTCCTTTTGCCATCATTTTTCTCATAAGCCCCGGAAACCAGCGTTGAATCCAGATAAAAAACTTACCATGAGCTGTAAAAATATAATTTCGCTTTCGTTTCCAGATGGCATTCACCATAACTTGTGCGGCTTTTTCTGTTGGCCACATCATTTTTTCAGGTCTGGGGTCTATACGGTCAGGATGCCAAACTCCTTCATTGTCAATTCGGGCAATTTCCGACTTAACAAAACCGGGATGTAATGTGGTACAACTTACTCCGGTATCTTGTAATTCAACTTGATACGTCAATCCAATGGAATTCACGGCAGCTTTTGAAACCCCATAGGCTCCCACATATGGATTAGGGAGATACGCACCAACGCTTCCGACCAAAGCGAGTCTTCCTTTGGTTTGTTTTAAATGAGGTAATGCATATTTAGCGGTCAAAGCAAGTCCAATGACATTTCCCTGTAATTGGCGTTGCCATTCTGCTTGTGTTAAATCTTCCATTTTTCCAAATACACCAAAACCGGCGTTGGCAATAGCCACGTCTAGTTTACCAAATGTATCAATAATTTGATCTACACAATTTTTGATGCTTATTTCATCTAAAATATCACAGAAAAATGCTTTTGCTTTACCACCGGAACTCTCAATTTCCGTGACTAATTTTTCTAACTCATTCATTCTTCTTGCGGAAACAGCAACAGTTGCTCCACTTTTTGCAAATTCAAATGACATTGCTCTTCCAATTCCAGAAGAGGCACCGGTAATCCAAACAATTTGATTTTGAAATTTCATATGAAATATATTTATTCAAACAATTAGTTTTCAGTAATTTGAAATAAAGATAGTTAATTATTTTGGAATCTTATTTCTAAAAAAATCATTACCCCTTTTTGAATCACATTAAAAACTTTGATTTCATTGTACAAAAAAAGGCCTGATTTTCATCAGACCTTTAAATTCTTCTTCATTGTATATTACAACAATGCATCAATTGCATCCGTGTAATTTTTCTTTGGAGCAACACCCACTTGTCTTCCTACCACTTCTCCATTTTGGAATACTAAAACCGTTGGAATGTTTCTAACGCCGTATTTTGCTGCAAATTCTTGGTTTGCATCTACGTCAACTTTTCCAACTACTGCTTTTCCTTCATATTCTGTTGCGATTTCATCGATAACCGGTCCAACCATTCTACATGGTCCACACCAAGCTGCCCAAAAATCTACTACTACCGGTTTGTCTGATTTTAAAACTACTTCGTCAAAAGTAGCATCTGTAATTGCTAATGCCATTTTATATTTTTTTAAATTACTATTCAATTATTTATAGTGCAAATTTAAAAATTTAAAACTTAATGAAGTGTTAATTGAAAATTAGTTTTGATTATGAATGTATTTGTGGAATTGATGGATAATACTAATCAAATTAATTTTTATATAAAAGTCATATTTGAGAGGTAATAATGGTAATTTTGGGATTTATCCTTTTAAAATCATTATCATTAGTAACCAATTTAAGGTTTTTAATTTCACATAATTCTGCGATGCAAGAATCATTGTAATCTATTAATAAAAAATTCTTTAAAATGTTATCTAAATTTAATGCACTAAAATCATCTGAAATTTTAATGATATTAGGAATTGAAAAAATATTTTTAATATATGAATTTATAGAATGAACTGAATTTACATACTCCGAACTTCCCACAAAATTTTCTTTAAATTTTGGTTCAATTAATCCTGATTTAGGTTTCCACTGATTAAAATCTCTTCTTAATAAAACATTAGAAAATTCTGAAAGTATATTGGAAGTGATGAAAATAGGCAAATCCTTTCTAATTAAATTCTCTAAAAACTTAGAATACATTTTTTGATCTTTAGTTTGATAATCTGCAATTGTAGCAAAAAGTAATATCCAAACATTAGTGTCAAAAAAGAATTGGTCTGTGTAAACTAAGTTATAATCTTCGGGATTAACTATTACCATTTAATGCGTCTTTAGTGTTTTTTTCAAAATCTTCCTTGTTGGCAAAATATTCTTTCGCTCTTTGGATTACATCTTTAAAAAGAACCCTATCATCTTTTTCTACGTTTTCAAGTTTTAAGTACTCATTTAAAAACTCTCCTGTATATTCTTTCTTACTGTATAATCTACCAATAGCAGCATTAAGAAAAGCTGTAATCATTATAGTTATACCAGCAAAATCTAACTCAACTTTTTCTTTTTTTTGTAAGTAGCTGTCAACTATCTCGAAAACTTTATTGCCATTTTCTGTAGATACTGCTAACTCTGAATTAATTATATCCTTAATAATTAAGTGTTTCATTTATAATAATTCTTATTGATTATAATTTATGCAAAATTACGTTATTTAAAATATATTTTCAAAATCATCTTCCTCATTAATTCAACTATAAGGACTTGGATCATTTAAATTGAATTTTATATTAACTATAGTACCATCAAATATACTCTTTAATTTGGTAGTTGTTACTTTTCCCCGATTAAATTCATAAAATCCATCAGAAGATATAACTTGAATTTTTCCATTATTTAATTCTATAAAATCAAAAATTACAGCCAATCCTAAACCGCCAGAAGTATTTCCCGTTTTAGTAGTATTACCTTTAATCATTGCCCATTTAATAGCCTCTGTTGCATCAATATTTTTATTTAAATACTTAGAAACATTTTGTTTAATGTTTTCTCCTTTATCAACTACTGTAAAATGTAACGGCTTGTCTTGCTTTCGTGGAAAAAATTGACCACAAGTATGAATAAAATCACATTTACCATGTGTTCTTGCATTTTCATAAATTTCAAAAATATTTCTCGTAATTTCCTTTCCAAGTTTTTCACTATGTGTAGGAAATTGAGGTTTATTCAGAAGTTGTTCTTGTATATATGAATAAAATCCAACATCATCATTTGGTGTAAACCTTTGATAGGTTAAAACTGTTCCATTTCTATCTTCAATTTTGCTAAACCCAAATGGCAGTAAAAATTCATTCTTTCTCAAAATAGATTCAACATTATTTCCAATATTAATAACTTCAAGTTTATTTCCATTTGACTCTAATATTTCAAAAATTGTGCCAAGTAGAGCACATAAATTTGCCTCCAAAAATGTTACTCTGCTAAAGTTAAAAATTATTTCTCTATCTTTAATTTCTTTGTAAACATTTAACCAAGTAATAATATAATCATAACCCTCGTATTCACTTTTTATATCATTTGGTATATTAATCACTATTTTATTTGACATACAATTTAGATTAATTTTTTAATTTACTAATATTTTTAAAGAACTGTGAGAACTAATTCAACCTAAAATCAACCTGCTTTTTCTCTAACTCGCTCAGCAATTCATTTGAAATTTGAACTTTCAGTTTACGACTTGGCATCGTTAACTTGGTTACCATTCTGATTTCTTCTGTTGGAGCTTCAATTTCCAGTTCAATATCTTCTAAATTTTCAATGTCTAAATCATCCTCAGAAGTTACTAAAACCGGTTTAATTTCCACTTCTTTTTTTACTTTTTCTAATTCTAAAACCTCAAAGGTCACTGAATTATCTCCTTGAAATGTTTTAAAAAGATCTCGCATTTCGGAAATAATATTTTGTGTTAAGTCTTTTATATTCAATTGAATAATTAACTTTTTAGCAAATTGAGGTAATACATCCTGCAAATATTGAATTAATTGAAACGTAATTCTCGGATCACCTTTTTTGCCTGTTTCTTTATTTGCCCAACCTTCACGCACCATCACTTTCATGAACGTAAAATTATTTTGGATGATAAAATGACGGAATTTTAAATATTCTTCTCCATAAATTCTGAATTCATGGCTTTCATCATATCCTTCCAACATAAATGAAGCCCAGCCTTTTCCGTTTTGAGCAATTCGGTGTTGAACATTGGTAATAATTCCGCCAAAAGTTAGAGTTTTATTGACGTGCTGCTCTAAATTTTTAAGGTATTCTAATTTTGAATTACAGAAATATTTCATCTCAAATCGAAAATCATCCAACGGATGTCCGGAAATATAAATCCCGACTACTTCTTTTTCTTTAGCTAATTTCTCCATCGTACTCCATTCATCGCAAGGTGGAACTAGTGGCTCCGCAATTTGAACATCGCTTGCTTCACCAAACAAACTCACTTGAGCCGAATTTTCATTTTCCTGAAATTTGGCTCCATAACGAATGGCTTTTTCTAAAAATGTAATATTATCGCCGTCGTGATGAAAATATTGTGCTCGATGGGTTGCTGAAAATCCATCGAAACCACCTGCTAAAGCTAAATTCTCAAAGGCTTTTTTATTCGCCGCACGCAAATCAATACGTTTTGCCAAATCAAAAATGGATTTATATTTTCCATCTTTCAATCGGTTTTGCACGATGGTTTCTACTGCTCCTGCTCCTACTCCTTTGATCGCTCCCATCCCAAAACGAATCGCACCATCATCATTTACGGTGAATTTATAAAACGATTCATTAACATCGGGACTCAATACTTTCATACCCATTCGTTTGCATTCTTCCATAAAAAACGAAACCTGTTTGATATCGTTCATATTGTTAGAAAGCACCGCCGCCATATATTCCGCAGGATAATGAGCTTTTAGATAGGCCGTTTGATAGCCAATCCAAGCATAGCAAGTGGAATGCGATTTGTTGAAGGCATAACTCGCAAAAGCTTCCCAATCTTTCCAAATTTTTTCTAAAACAGTTGCTTCGTGACCTTTCGATGCTGCTTGTTCTATGAATTTTGGTTTCATTTTATCCAACGTTGCTCGATCTTTTTTTCCCATTGCTTTACGCAAAACGTCGGCATCACCTTTGGAAAAATCGGCTAAAGATTGCGACAAAAGCATTACTTGCTCTTGATATACTGTAATTCCGTAGGTCTCGCTTAAATATTCTGCACAAGCATCTAAGTCATATTTTATTTCTTCTTGTCCATTTTTTCTAAGAACAAAAGAAGGAATATACTCTAATGGCCCAGGACGATAAAGAGCATTCATTGCAATTAAATCACCAAAAACGGTAGGTTTTAAATCCCTTAGGTATTTTTGCATTCCAACCGATTCGTATTGGAAAATTCCAACCGTTTCACCACGTTGAAAAAGCTCATACGTTTTGACATCATCAATTGGAAAAGTATCCGGATCAAGTTCTTTTCCGGTTCTGTATTTTATTAATTTAACCGTATCTTTTATTAATGTAAGGGTTTTTAATCCCAAAAAGTCCATCTTCAACAAACCGGCACTTTCTACCACCGAGTTATCAAATTGGGTAACATATAAATCAGAATCTTTTGCTGTTGCAACGGGAACGAAATTCGTAATATCACTTGGCGTAATGATTACTCCGCATGCGTGAATTCCGGTGTTTCGCAACGAACCCTCCAATACTTTTGCTTGTTGGATGGTTTCTCCGGCAAGCTCACCTTCATTGGCAATCGCAATTAATTCTTTTATGTTATCAAATTCATCAGAACGGACGGCTTTTTTTACTTCGTCGATTGAATCGGATAAAAATCGGGCTAAACTCCATTTTCCCGGCATCATTCCAGGAATCAATTTGGCTAACTTGTCTGCTTCAAAAAGTGGTAAATCCAACACACGAGCGGTATCTCTCAACGAAGATTTAGTTGCCATTTTACCATAGGTAATAATTTGAGCCACTTGATTGGAACCGTATTTATCAATTACATATTGCATCACACGACCTCGACCTTCATCATCAAAATCGATATCAATATCGGGCATAGAAACCCTGTCAGGATTTAGGAAACGCTCAAAAAGCAAATCATATTCCAGAGGATCAATATTGGTAATCCATAAACAATACGCCACCACTGAACCGGCTGCCGAACCACGTCCGGGTCCCACCGAAACATCCATTTCACGTGCAGCTCTGATAAAATCTTGAACAATCAAAAAGTAACCGGGATAACCAGTGTTTTCGATGGTTTTTAATTCAAAATCCAATCGTTCTTCAATTTCAGGAGTGATGGTTCCGTAGCGTTTTTTGGCTCCTTCATACGTGAGGTGTCTTAAATATAAATTTTCACCTCTTTTTCCTCCATCTTCTTCATCTTCAGGAACTAAAAATTCTTCAGGAATATCAAATTTTGGTAGTAAAACCCCTCGAGCTAAATCGAAAATTTCAATTTTATCGACGACTTCATTGATGTTTAAAATAGCTTCGGGTAAATCGGCGAAAAGTTTTTTCATCTCGTCACCCGACTTGAAATAATATTCCTGATTAGGCAAACCGTAACGATAACCGCGACCTCTTCCTATGGGTGTGGCTTGTTTTTCACCATCGCGAACACAAAGCAAAATATCGTGTGCGTTGGCATTTTCTTTATCCACATAAAAAACATTATTTGTAGCAACGGTTTTTACGTTATGCTTTTTGGCTAATGAAATCAACGAAGTATTCACTCGATTTTCATCTTCTTGATTGTGACGCATTAATTCGATGTAAAAATCATCACCAAATTCATTTTTCCACCAAAGCAACGCTTCTTCGGCTTGATTTTCGCCGATATTTAAAAGTTTATTCGGAATTTCGCCGGACAAACTTCCCGACAAAACAATTAAATCTTCTTTATATTTTTGAATAACTTCTTTGTCAATTCGAGGCACATAATAAAATCCGTCGGTATAACCAATGGAAGACATTTTGGCTAAATTATGGTAACCATTTTTATTCTTAGCCAGAAAAACCACTTGATAGCCGTTGTCTTTTCGAGTTTTATCTTTATGATTATCACAGACAAAAAATTCGCAACCTACAATGGGTTTAATGATGGTTTCTGTGGGATTTTCTCCGGCTTCAATGGCTGCTTTATTTTTGGCTTCGGCTGATTTATTATGGTATAAAACATCGCGGACAAAATGAAAAGCTCCCATCATATTGCCAATATCGGTCATCGCAACCGCAGGCATTTTATTTTTTACGGCGGCTTTCACCAAATCGGCTACGGAAATTGTAGATTGTAAAACTGAAAATTGTGAGTGATTATGCAAATGCACAAAATCAACATTGACTAGTGATTTTTGATTTTCAACCAAATCTGTTTTGGTGACTTCTTTGGGTTGTTCTTTTTGAAATTGTTTCCGAATGGCTTCGGAAGCTTCTTTCAAATTAATATGTTTTAATCCGATGAGTTGAATTTCTTTCGGATTTTGTTCATTAAAATTTTTGAAATAATCGGCCGGAACATCAAGCTCTTCTTTGGTGAAAATTTCTTTTCTTATCAATTCCAAAAAACACCTTGTCGTTGCTTCCACGTCGGCAGTGGCATTATGAGCTTCTGAAAAAGGAACGCCAAAAAGGTATTGATGTAATTCGGTTAAGGTTGGTAATTTAAACTTTCCACCTCTTCCACCGGGAAGTTTCAACAGATTGGCTGTTACTTCGGTACATGTATCTAAAACCGGTTTAGAAGTCAGTGGAGAATCCACATTCATTCGATGAAATTCGCATCCCATAATATTCACATCAAACCCAACATTTTGACCAACAATGA
>JAUXNR010000138.1 GCA_030682755.1 Flavobacterium sp. | reverse complement strand
ATTTTTGAACTGTTGGGTTAATAGTTTTGCAATTAATAACCAAGGCATCAGAGTATTCAATTGCGCCTTTCATTAAATCGATATATGTTCCACCTTCAAAAATAGCTAAATCAGCATCGTTAATGCCTTCCATTTTAATTTTCTGAGTTAAAGAATCGCTAAGTTTTTCGGTAAAACCGTCGTTATATACACTTGTAATTACTTTAGTATCAGAAAATAGAGGGTTGTCTTTCAAAGCTTTTTTAATATACAAAGGAACCATACTTGCCAACCAACCATGAATAAGAACGATATCTGTAGCCCACCCAAGTTTTTTTACTGTTTCTAAAACGCCTATTTTATAAAAAACTGCGCGTTCGTCTTTTTCAGTATGTAAAACGCCTTTTTTATCTCTTAAGGTTGATTTTCTATGAAAAAACTCTTCATTATCAATAAAATAAACTTGCATTCTAGCTTGTTGAATAGAGGCAACTTTAATTATAAGCGGATGATCCTGATCATCAATTATCAGATTCATACCCGAAAGACGAATCACCTCGTGCAATTGATTACGACGCTCGTTAATACTTCCGAAACGTGGCATAAATGTTCTTATTTCTTTCCCCTTTTCCTGTATCCCCTGAGGAAGGTAACGCCCAACTTTACTTTGAAAACTCTCAGGTAAGTATGGGGTTACTTCCTGATTGACAAACAATATCCTTTTCTTCATTATAACTAATTAAGATTAAAAAATGAGGCGTTTTTAAGCGAATTTAATTTGACAAAATAATCCTGCTTTTTTGCAAAGGTAATCAAAATTAAAAAATTTACGTGCATTTCAGAAAATGTAGGCTAAATATTATTTTGATGTGCTACGCATAATAATTAGCTAATCTGAAGAAGAAAAAATCCTTATCTCTGAGTCCCTGATTTAAGGAAATAAATTTTTGGATTTTAGAATTTATTGCTTCCGCTTTAGCATTAGTTTGACCATTAATAAAGTAGTTACAAATTACTTGTTCATTTGTTTCAACCATGTTTTTAAAGTTTAATAATTCATCAATTTTAGCATTTTCTACATTTTCATACCATTGGTGCAGTTGCTGATCAATTTCCAGATACTGGCAGCCTATATTTTTTTTGCTTAACCAAGTTCTAAACTGGCAACATAACTCATAAGAACTTTTTATTTCAGGGTAATAGGTAAATAAAACCGAAGCTCTTTTTGATTGGTTATTTGTCCATTGCTCTGGGTATTTGTATAAAAGGTAACGGCTTCTGGCTAATATTTCTAAAGGAGTTTCCCCGTTTTCAAGACGCTCTTCCTGATAATAAAACTTTCTCAATTTGAATAATGTTCCGGTCTTTTCGCTCTCCTGTAATCTTTGATTCTCATCTGTTTTGAATTCTTGATAGGCTTTCCTTCGTTTTTCAAGTTCCTTTTGCCTGTAGCGGATACGAACTGCCTGATGACTATCCAGCAAGTTTCTGATAATATGAAATTTATCTCCAATTTGAATTGCGTTTGGAAACAATTCGGAACTCACTTTTTCATATAAAGAAGAAAAATCTCTGGTGATACTTTTTATGCCGGATGTAAGGTTGCTAACTGATTTTAAAGCTTCTTTTATTTCAGAATAGACAACCGTTTTGCTTAGAAAAGCTATTTTACCGTTATCCCTGTTTGCCAGTATGGTATAAAAATCTTCGCCAATATGTTTTTCATCGATAGTCATGTTAGCTCCAAAATTGTTTGCCCTTAAAATAGGGACTTCCAGTAGTTTGTCTTTTTTACCGGTTTCTATGATAACATCATGCTGATGAACACTCTTACCTCCATCTTTTGCGTAATCGCTTAAAACATCTCGATACCATCGATGAAGCGTACTGCCTTTAATTTGTAAGGCTTTCCCAAATCCTGTTATATTCAGTGGGCTGCAATCCAAGCTCCTCTTTTAAAAAATCCCCAAATTCCTTTGTGGTTTTCATGCCTGTGTAATGTAGATCATATTGATTGGTATAACTCTCTTCAGGTTTGCCCTTCTCTTTCCATCGTCTTCGCCTTACAATCATATAAACTGTCTTGTCCCTTAATGGAAATGTCTGTAATTCAAGATGATTGACGAATCCATCCAAAACAACTTCTTTCCCCTGTAAGTCAATAGGAATATGATCATCCTTCTCTACAAAAATGAACGAAATGGAATGGCTTTTTTCAATAATTTCAACCAATTCAAAATTATCTGTTATTTGGTCCGGTGCTATTAATTTGAGTAGCTGCTCATATAAATTATTACTTTTCATCTTTGATAATTTTTTTATACCAAAGATATTTATTCATCCCAGCACATCAAAATAATATTTAGCCATCAATTTGTAATAATTTAATATTCTGATGTTTGTAAATGATTATATATTAATGTCAATTTGTTAAGCGAAGGAAATATACAAAACATTGCACACATTTGCTGGAATAAATTTTGTTACTTAAGGAATTGAACATCCATTCCGGCTTATTATTCTTAATACAAAAAACAAGCTAGCATTATTTAATTATAAGTTTTTATCTCAATTATTTTT
>JAUXNR010000241.1 GCA_030682755.1 Flavobacterium sp. | reverse complement strand
ATTAAAAAAATGTTCTTTAAATCGTGTTTTTCAAACAATTCTTTATAATCTGATTCATAAATTTTCAGTGGCAAATCAGGAATAATTAGTCCATCAATGCCAACTTCTTGGCATTTTTGGCAGAACTTTTCCACGCCAAATTGCATCATCGGATTAAAATAGCTCATGATAATCAACGGAATTTGAACGCTTTCGCGAATGTTTGTCAGTTGTTGAAAAAGTAATTCTGTTGTCATTCCGTTTTTTAAAGCTTGTGTTGAACTCGCTTGAATCGTTGGACCATCAGCTAAAGGATCACTAAAAGGCAAGCCGATTTCAATCATATCGACACCGCTTTTTTCTAATTCTAAAATGATTTTGGTTGTATCATTCAAATTTGGATAACCTGCTGTGAAATAAATAGATAACAACTTTTTGTCTTCTTGCAATTTTTTATTTATTCGATTCATTTCTAGTGTAAATTAAAATAATCAATGTACGTACTCAAATCTTTATCCCCGCGACCGGAAAGATTAATCACCACAATATCAGTAGGTTTGAATTGTTTTTTATCTAAAACCGAAAAAGCATGAGCGGTTTCAATTGCAGGAATTATGCCTTCGGTTTGCGATACTTCCCAACCCGATTGCATGGCTTCATCATCAGTAATAGCAATGAATTCAGCTCTCTTGGTTTGATGCAAATGTGAATGAAGCGGTCCAACACCCGGATAATCTAAACCGGCCGAAATAGAATAGGGTTCCGTAATTTGTCCATCATTTGATTGCATCAAAAGGGTTTTACTTCCATGAATGATGCCGATTTTACCTAAAATGGATGTCGCCGCACTTTCACCGGAATCAACACCTTTTCCGGCAGCTTCCACAGCGATTAATTTCACGTTTTTATCTTCCAAAAAATGATAAAAAGCACCGGCAGCATTACTTCCGCCGCCTACACACGCAATCACATAATCGGGAAATTCGGTTCCTTCTTTTTCTTCTAATTGAGCTTTGATTTCCTCTGAAATTACCGCTTGAAAACGAGCTACCATATCAGGATAGGGATGAGGTCCCACCACAGAACCAATGATGTAGTAGGTGTTTTCAGGATTGTTAATCCAATCCCGAATGGCTTCGTTGGTGGCATCTTTCAAGGTTTTGGAACCTGAGGTTGCGGGACGAACTTCGGCACCTAACATTTTCATTCGTGCTACATTGGGAGCTTGCCGTTTAATATCGACTTCGCCCATATAAATCACACATTCTAAACCCATTAACGCACAAACTGTGGCGGTGGCAACACCGTGTTGACCAGCTCCGGTTTCGGCAATGATTCTGGTTTTTCCTAATCGTTTAGCAATTAGTATTTGACCAATGGTATTGTTGATTTTATGAGCTCCTGTGTGACACAAATCTTCTCTT
>JAUXNR010000240.1 GCA_030682755.1 Flavobacterium sp. | reverse complement strand
AAAGGGGGTTAGGGTGGGGTGAAATAAATCGTCAATAAACGGATAATAATTTCACTCCATTTAATACGAGAATACTTTATTTCTCCTTGAGATTAGAGTATTGCATAAATTTTCTTTTTTCCATTTCTCAATCTGTTCTACAGTACAACTATCTATTGCTTCAATAACTTTCTCGGCATTCAGTTCTGCTGTTAGTGCTGGTATTATTAGGACTAAATCTGTTATTCCACTCATTGAGTTTTTACTCAATTCATTTTTATATTTTCCAAAAGTTGACTCTATAATGTCGGAACAGCATAGTAAGTTCTTAGTTTTTCTATTCAAATGTTCTCCATTCACTTTCAAATAGTCTGTAAAATGAACCTTGAATTCTTTTAATTTTCCATGTTTACAACGTTTTAAGATGGTGTAACACTGTGATTTTGTTTTTTTGTTCAATCCATTATTTTTCAATAAAACAGATATCTCTTCAATGATGGAGATTAATTCACTGATTTCAATAATAAACGAATCGTATTCTTTGACCCATTCCAATGTTTCAGATTCTTCAACTGATATTTCATTTTTGTTAAAAGCTCTTAATGCTTTGACAGCCCATTTACTTATGATGTCCAAATTCAGGAATCTTGATTTGGAACGTTGATTTGGAGGTATAAGATATGCAAATCTATGGTTACATAATTTTGAACGCATTAGACCTGATTGAGACATGAAGTATTTAAATTTATTGTCATCTCTGTATATTCGTTCCAAATAGATAGCAATAGCATGAGTAACATCATAAATATGCGGTACCCCAGCTAATTTTAAACCCTTTTTCAGGGTACAACATCCATCGGTTACTGCATACTTAATCTTTCCTAATCTCATTTTTGCCACTTCGAGCTCTTTTGAGATGTCTTCGCCTGTCCATTTCTCACGGGATTTTACTATTACAGGAGTCATGTCCTGAATTCTAATGGGATGTGTAAAATCTATTTTACTCTCCCGTATAGCCAGAACAACGAGAACTTTTTCCTGACCTATACC
>JAUXNR010000239.1 GCA_030682755.1 Flavobacterium sp. | reverse complement strand
TTCCGTTGAGCAATACTTCTCTGAGTCTGTTTGCAATGGTTATACTGGTTGTCATAATTCTTTTAGTTTTCGTACTTCGTATTGGTTTCTGTTTTGATAGAATACTTTTTTATTCACTAATTTTATTCGTCGATTTGCTAATCGTTTTTACAAAAAGTAAACCATCATACGTAACGGCATAACTGCGTTTCATGAGAATTGGTTTTTTAGGATTAAAACCCGGGCCACCCAAACCAAGATTTCTGTTTTCTTTGCTAAAAAAACCTGTAGGTTCTGTAGCAAGAGCTAATTCCATATCAATAAAATAAATGGCATTGTTTGCCTTGTTTAAAGTTTCGGCATATGTATTTTTGTAAGGCTCAGTTAACGGGTGGTAGTTCCATCCTGTAACTTTTCCTTTTTTAATGGTAACTCCCAGTAATTTTCCGGTACCAAAATCAAAACCAACACAATAGTATTTGGAGCCGTATTCTTTTTTGAGCAAGTAACCCAAGTTAATAATGTGGTTGCTATGCCCTTTTTTATTAATGTGTTCATTATGAGCCCAAATAAATACTTTGCTGTCTTTTTCAACAGTATTCATTAACCAAAGAGCATTTTTAAACATTTGTTCGTCACGAACATCTGTTTTTGGGTTTTGTAAGTAAAGCGTATAATTTTTTAAATACTGTAAAGTTCTCAGAACAGGAGCATAAGTTTCTGATGCATCTGAAAGCGACTTCTTTTGATGCTCAACAATTTGTTGCTCTAGTGCATCAAGTTTTTGCAACTGTTCCAATGCCCATGTTTTATTGTTCTTAACGTGATACAATCTTGCTTCACAAGCATCAGCAGCTTCAAGCAATGAAGCCGTAACATCAATTTCATGTTTGTTTATAAAGGCTCTGATTTCAGCAGCTAATCCTTTTCCGTCTTGACTGTCAATGCCATAAAAACGAATTTGTGCCTCTTTGGGTTTGCCTTGATTGTAATTTCTCATCCATTCCAATAAATCAACAACTTCATTGCAATACCAGGGAGCAATGGTAAAATTTTCTACAACACTCAATCTGTTGCCTTTACCTCCGCTAATCCATTCGTTGATGCCTTTTTCGGCTTGGTAGCTTTCTTCCATCATAAAAACGGTAACGCCTTTATGTTCTACTAAATATTTGAAGAATTTGGTTTTCAAATCAAAAAATTCTTTGCTATGATGTGACGCCTCGCCAAAACCAAAAAGTTGAGCATCCTTAAATAACTGCGGGGCTTTTTGATCAAAAATCAAAAGTGGACTGTTTGGGTTTACATCTTCAATTGGAATGGCATTTGAATTAATCCATTCCAAAACAGCGGTTTCCTGAGCATTTGAAATACAATAAAATAGAAAAATGAAATAAGTAAAATTTTTTTTCATGAAAGTAATTTGTGATTAGGGAAATATCCGGATTGATTCCTCATTTTTTCGTTTTTTCCATCAAGATTTCTAACCTGCTAATGGAGTCCGAACACTTTTTGTGTGCGTCAGGATATTTTACCGGAGTGAAGACTTTTAATGCATTTTGATAACTACCAATAGCGTTCTGAAGATTCAAAGATTTGTCTTTACCAATTGCTGCTATTTCGTAGGCCTCTCCCAAAGCAATCATGGTGTTGGCATAATTCAACGGATAATCTTTTAACGTAAAAAAATCAACTGCTTTCAAAATCATGTCAATCGCTTCAGAAGTCTCTTTAGCCTTAGAACCATTTTGACTGAATTGAACCCAATGTATCATTAATGTACCTAAGTTAGCCACTGCACGTGCATGATAATATGGGAAGTCTTTTGAAGTATAAATTTTAAGTGATTCTTTAGTATAAAATAGTGCCTTCTCTAAATTTTCTTCTTTATCTGTTATTTCTGACAACTCACCATACACACAAGATAAATTTGATTGTGTTTGAGCTAAGTATTCAGCATTTTCTTCAATAGAAATGTTGTCTGCGGATTCTTTTAAATACGTTTTTGCTTCCAATAAATTTGCTTCTTTGTCTTTCACTTCCGCCAACTTCATTAGGGTTAGAGCAAGTTCGTTCATTCTGATGTAATTGTCATTTGCATTTGAACTGTTATGGCTTTTGCTTATAGCATCACGATGGGCTTTTACAGCAATTGTCAAATAATGTTCTTTATCTTTTATTGTTGAAAAATCTGTGTAGGCTTTAGCTAAAAATCGTTGAACTTCTCTA
>JAUXNR010000237.1 GCA_030682755.1 Flavobacterium sp. | reverse complement strand
CGTATAGTCTTCAATGGCGTTTTGAGTTGCACTTGAAGCCCCTGTTTGATTGAAAAATTCTTTTACTGATTCAATTTTTTCGCTATTGTCATTCGGTTGAATGGAATACAAATGATGCAATTGCTCACGTTCGTCTGGTTTAGCAAATTCCATCGCTTTCAAGTAAAGATAGGTTTTTTTGTTTTCGATGATATCTCCTCCCACTTGTTTGCCAAAGGTTTCCGGATTTCCAAAACAATCTAAATAATCATCTTGCAACTGAAAGGCGATGCCTAAATTCAATCCGAAATCATAAATTAAATTGGCATTTTCTTCTGATGTTTCGGCAATAATTGCTCCCATTTTCATCGCAGCCCCAACCAAAACAGCGGTTTTAAATTCAATCATTTTTAAATATTCGGGAATTGAAACATCGTCTCTGGTTTCAAAATCAACATCGTATTGCTGACCTTCGCATACTTCCAAAGCTGTTTTGCTGAATAATTTCGCCAAAGCTCTAAAAATTGTTGGTTCATAACTTTCAAAATATTGATACGCCAAAATCAACATGGCATCACCGGATAAAATTCCGGTATTCAGATTCCATTTTTCGTGGACGGTTTCTTTTCCTCTTCGCAGCGGAGCATCATCCATAATATCATCATGAACTAATGAAAAATTATGAAAAACCTCAACAGCAGTAGCTGCCGGAAGTGCTTTCTTGAAATTTACATCAAAAACTTCAGTTGCCATTAAAGTTAAAACCGGACGCATTCTTTTTCCGCCTAAACGCAAAATATAATCTATCGGCTCATAAAGATTCTTAGGTTCTTTCAGAATTATTTGACTTTCCAGATAGGTAATAAATTGTTCTTGATAAACCGTTATCGAGTGCATTTGCAGAGTGTTTTTTGAATTTATATGGGATACAAAGAAAATCAAAAAAAGCCGAAAGCCGAAACCTGATGAATAAATCAATCAAAAAACAAATGTTAAATAATTGTAAATACTTTGGAAACTATTTCGGTATTAAAAGTTTCCTATTTACATTTGCCAACGAAAACAGAACTTGAATAAATGAAAACGAAGATTATAGAAAAAGCAACAGAATTGTTTTTAAAGTTAGGCTTTAAAAGCATTACCATGGATGATATTGCCAACGAAATGGCGATTTCGAAGAAAACCATTTACAAGTTTTTTTGCAACAAAGAGGTTTTGATTGAAGAAACAGTTGAAAAGGTTCACAATGATATTCATCACACGATGTCGGAAATATTTCAGCAAAACCACAATGCAATTGAAGAAAATTTTGAAATAAGACGGACGTTTAAGGAACTGTTTAAATCCTCGGAAACTTCGCCGGTGTATCAGTTGAAAAAACATTATCCGGAAATTTACGATAAGGTATATTCGAGACAGGTTGACGAATGCAAGATCTGGTTCAGAACAAACATTGAAAAAGGGAT
>JAUXNR010000235.1 GCA_030682755.1 Flavobacterium sp. | reverse complement strand
ATAAAGTAGTGGTTGAAAGTCCGGATGCCGAACCGCTTTGGGCTAGATTTATGGAACTGAAAGACAACAAACCTTTCTTTTGCGATAGAAACGGAAAGAAAAAGTATTCAATTGCAGAAATCAGTCACGAACGAAGAAATGGCTATGGTTGGTACACAAATGAACCTAAAGAAGTTCTTAAACGATATGCCCAATGGAAAAAATCTTTAGAATAATCTACTTATCTAAAATATCATGATGTCAAAAATTCGACTCTTTTTCTTGTTTTGTGTTGTATTTGCTCACAATATGTTCTCTCAAACAACAGATGTATGGGATTTTGGTGCTACACAATTAGATAATACGTTGTTCATCAATCGCTTGAATGAAACTACAATCAATTCATGGTATGATGCATCCATAACTCCGGGAAGTGCTTCTACATCTAATACAATGCCTGTCAGTTTTACTTCAGGTCCCTTAACTTGGGTAGGTGCAGCAAGTGATCGGTTGCGAACAACCAATACTGCAATTACTAGATATGATAATAATATAGCAAGTGTAACATCATACAACGGCAGGGTGTATTGTAATGGAAATTCGGTACTATCAAGTGGTTCTCCAACTTCAAGATATTTTATAGTAAACTTAGCGGAAGATGATGAAGTGACCATCATAGCCAGAGGTGATACCGCTGGTTTGTTGAGTTTTGTGTACCAATCCAATCCTGCCTCACAAACAGATACGTTTCCAATTACAGCTACTGCAGGAAGTATAACCGAAGTAAAATTTGTAGCAAAACAGGCAGGGAATTATCTTATTTATGATACAACTTCTAAAGCTAGTTTTTATAGAATTTATAGAAAAGATGCGGTGTATACAACCGTAACAGGTACTATTGATGTTTCACAAGCACCGGGAATTTCTGATGGCTATTCCATCGTATTTACAAACGCTGCCGGAAAATCTTGGACGGCTCAAATTAATTCGGGTGTTTATAATGTCAACGTGCCTGTGGGGTATTCGTATGAAATCAGCCTTCTAAATGCTAGTGGCTATATCATTACTACCGGAGATTCTTTTGATACAACGGGAGTAATAACGCCAACCGTGAATCATCCTATTGCTATTGCTGCGGTGAGTTTATATACC
>JAUXNR010000230.1 GCA_030682755.1 Flavobacterium sp. | reverse complement strand
AATGTTTTTAGTCCAACCAAATATTATTCAGGATGATGTAAAAACTTCTTTTGACAGTGAGATTACAAACTCAGTTCCATATATCCCGGATTTTTCTTTTATCAGTAGAAATTTTAATGTTCCAAGAATAACAATTATGCAGGCAATTCAAAGAAGTGCCAACTTAGTCGTGTGTGGGATGTCAGGTTCAGGAAAAACAGTTGCCCTAGCCCATCTTGCATCGTGTCTGGCTAGAAATGACGCAAAATGTGGCGTTAAATCAGGAAAAATTCCTTTATATATAAATGCACACGATTTGGATTTTTCAGCTCAGACTGACCAGACTGCTTTTGAAGTTTTTACGAAATTTTTGTCAAAAAAATTGCCATCTTCGTTAATTCCAAAAATTTCAAAATTTTTACACGATGAATTTTTGGATAATAACATTATCCTCTTATTGGATGGTCTTGATGAACTTCATCCCAAAGAATTTGATCATTATGTGGAATTTATAATCAAAACAAAAAATGAATTTTCCAATCTACAGGTGATTGTGACTTCATCTACTTTATATTTTGGACGATTACTAGAGCTGGATTTCACACCATTATTCCTATCATCATGGTCAAATGATCAGATAACTAATTTTTATACAAAATGGCATCACCTTTGGAACAAGGAAATACTTAAAGAAAATACTTCATATATTGGAAAGACCACTAATACTTTAGTCTATAATTGGACTTCAACGAATTTAAGACCATTGTCTCCTTTTGAATACACTCTTTATATTTGGGGGGCTTTGTCAGGGAATCTAAGTGGAAACAGCATTGTTGATTTTCTTCATTCTTATGTTAATTGCTTGTTACCCGATAAAGATTTATTAGCAATAACAAAAACTTGCGCAGTAAACTGTCTCGAAAAAAGAAAATATGCTTTTAATACCTCAGACTCCAAGAATGAAGCTTTTTCGAAAATAATTCAGTCTGGACTATTCCAACAAACTTCGAATGGAAATTTAGTTTTTAACCATATCGAAAT
>JAUXNR010000227.1 GCA_030682755.1 Flavobacterium sp. | reverse complement strand
GGAAGTATTCCACAAATTGCACTGTTTTATTTTTGGCTATAAAATATAAAATTGCAATCCGATATTTAAAGTTTTCAACTCTATTGTTTCGTAATTGAGCTTGGCATTAGACTTAAAAATTGGATTTAAGCCATAATAGATATAAAAATTAATCGTATTATAACCAATCGCCATATAGGTTCCATAACTGAATTGCGTTACATCTTTATTATTTGTAATTCTTTTAGTTTGTCCATCAATTTCAAATTTGGCGGTGTCATAAAGCAAATATCCCACTTTAAAACCTGTATAAATTCTAAAAAAACGATGATTTTCAGGAGTTGAAGTTCGCCATCTGAATTCAATTGGAGCCTCAATAAAATACTGCGAAAACAAATTTGTTTTAAAGGAGCTTTCAACATCATAAACAATCGCATCATTGATTTCTTCTGCTACTAAATTTTTCTTATAACCCAAATAAGCAAATCCAATTCCGGGAGCAATAGCAAAAGTTCTGTTCTTATTCAACGGAATATCCCTCAAGTACCCAAAACTGAATCCGGGAGAAAATGATTTTTGAGAAACACCATCCGGTTTGTTTTGCAACGAATTATAAGTAACCCCTAAATAAAAATGGTCTTCCCGATATAAGGAATCAATTTTTACTGTAGGAATAGTATCTTGTTGTGCCAAGATACTTTGACATTGAAGCAGGAATAAGAGGAAAAAGAAAAAACGCATTGGAGACTTTTAAAAGTATAAAAATACAAAAAAAGGTAACCCAAAATATGGATTACCTTTATTGAATTCATTAAAGTAAAAATTATTCTAAAACGCTACCCTTTTGAGTAGTATAATTCACTTTATATTGTTCTATTTTTCGCAATTCTTGTTTCACGTCACCAATAATACCCATTTTAGTGTCTTTATCTACTTTTAAAGCAGTAGTTAAAACTTTTTCTAATTCAGGGTTTCTTGAAGCTCTTTCTGCCAAAACAAAGTTACGAATATCACTTACTTCAGAAAGTCTGTCATTCAACTGTATCTTGTCACCAGAACCAAATCGTGATTGATAACGCTCATGAGGTTTCCCGGCATAAATAAACATTACGCGGTCTTTCTTTTCTAATTTAGTAACCTGATCTGCTTTTGGCAAAACGTTTTGTAATAATAAATCATTATCACGCATAACTGTAGCTACCATGAAAAAGAACAACAACATGAAAACGATATCCGGTAATGATGCGGTTGATATCCCAGGTGTTCCTGATCCTTTTTTCTTTTTAAATTTAGACATAATTCTAAAATTTGATATTGTTTACTTTTTAGGTTCTGCTTCAGACAGTTTCTGTGGAAACATGGTTTGAATGTCTTTAATCAACGGTTCAATTTTATTTCGGGTTGATTCACTCGTTTTTGGATCTTCAAACATGGTTTCTAACTCTCTGAAAGTTTTACCATACTTCGCTTTACATTCTCTATCTCTAAGGAAATAATACGCTGCAACCAATTCGTTTTGAACTGAAATATAAGCTTTATAAGATGTTTCAGCGTCATTTTGAAGCGAAATAATTGCCTTATCCGGGTTATCAGATGAGGCTGGGTCTTTTGCTCCTTTACAATAGGCACATGAACCATCACCACCATTATCTAAAAAAGCAATAGCCGCTTCTCTAAGTTCACTAAGCTCCATAACTTTATATTCCACAAGCAATTGGTCATTTTTATTAACCAATACCGTAAAGATGTTTTTCATCTTAATTTCAGGCGGGTCTTGCTGATCTTCAATTGGAGGTAACTTTCTGTTAATCCCTTGATCTGTTTCAATGGTTGTTGTAACCAAGAAAAAGATTAAAAGTAAGAAAGCGATATCCGCCATTGACCCGGCATTAACCTCCGGTGCACTTCTCTTTGCCATAATTATTTTTTAAGTCTGTTATATCCTGTAAAAAACATCAAACCTATTGCTACTAAGGCTAAAATGTAAAAGGCATTTAAACCGGTACTTACTAATTTTGATGTAGTTGAAGAAACTTCTCCTGCTTCTACTTTAACAGGTGTTGAGTCTGCTAAAACATAAGAAACTAAAAGTACACCAACAAAAGCACCTATACTGATAAATGTTCTTTTTAAATCTCCTTTTTTAGAAGCAAGGTTTTTGAACGTGTATCCCAAAACCAAAACAATAGCAATAATAAGTACCAAAAATGCAACATATATCATTGGCGAAATCATTCCTCCATCTTCTTCAGATGAAAACGCAATGGTTGCCCAAAAAACTACTGCAAGTAAACTTATTACAATAGCCGATAAACGGGTTAAACTTTTAAAATTCATAAGGTTACTTATTATATATTATTATTTGTTTTTGTAATCTACCAAGATGTCAACCAAGCTGATTGATGCATCTTCCATATCATTAACGATTGAGTCAATCTTAGCAATGATATAGTTGTAGAATACTTGAAGAATAATTGCAACAATAAGACCAAATACTGTTGTTAATAACGCTACTTTAATACCTCCAGCTACAAGAGAAGCATCCATGTTTCCGGCAGCTTGAATTTTATCAAAAGCCTGAATCATACCGATTACCGTTCCCATGAAACCTAACATCGGAGCAAGAGCAATAAACAAAGAAATCCAAGATACGTTTTTCTCTAATTGACCCATTTGAACACCACCGTAAGCAACAACTGCTTTTTCAGCTGATTCAACACCGTGATCAACACGATCTAAACCTTGATAAAAAATAGACGCTACAGGTCCGGTTGTATTTCTACAAACTTCTTTAGCAGCATTTACTCCACCAGATTTTAATGCATCTTCTACATCTTTAATTAATTTTTTTGAATTTGTAGTAGAAAGGTTTAAATAAATGATTCTTTCGATTGCAATCGCTAAACCAAGTATCAAACACAATAATACAATCCCCATGAAACCAGGTCCACCTTCAATAAAACGTAATTTTAATTCTTGAGTGAATGATCTTTCTGAAGATTCTGCAGCATCATCAGCTGTTAAATCCACTTGTGAGGTTTCTTCTGCTACTGTTTCAACAGCAGGTTCTGAAGTTTGAATTGAATCTGATTCTTGAGCTTGAACGGTTCCAAACAAAAACAAACCAGAGATAGCTAAAATAGAAAATAGTCTTTTCATTTCTTTTGTTCTTAATTTTAATTAGTTAATCAGGTTAAAGGTATTAATAAAAATTCTTATATAAAAACATAATTTTCAAAAGAGCGGAGAGAAAGGGATTCGAACCCTTGATACC
>JAUXNR010000226.1 GCA_030682755.1 Flavobacterium sp. | reverse complement strand
CTCCTGAGTATGTGAAAACAACTGGGTTCAATTTAAATTTGTTTTCCTTGTATAAGCAACTTAAAGAAATCGCTATAAAACCATTCTTTGCCAAATGAGTGCAAAGTGCATCATAATCCTGATATTTGTGACCATTACCATGTATTATTACTGCTAAAGGATAGTCTGCTTTTTTTGTGCTAGGTAAAATATCTCCAATTGAATCAACGGGGTAAAAGACATTGGCCCTTAACCTAACTTCTCTTGAAGGCATGGGAATTAAAGTTCTATCTGCCACCAAAACTTCCCCATTTGGAAAAATAGAAGTTACAATTGAGTCAGTTTCATCGTATTTCCAATCTTGAACTAAAGGAAACTCTTCAAAAGTACCTGGGTCTGGCAATACATTCGGTAAAATAGCAGCAGTAGCAAAATCCTTAGAGCATAGCATATTTGAACTCGAGCCGTAAACAAAAACATCCGTTGTTGGTGTTATTGATACAACCTCTCCACTATCGTTAAGCCCTTGTAGTTTTAATTTATATTTTTTATAGGGGGTACCAGTAACTACATCTTGTTGATTAATAACTTCTTCAAAAGCAATATATCGTTGGTGGAGATTGTTAATTCCAGTATTATTTCTCAGGGAATCAAACTCGATTTTTGTAATCCCCAAAAGATAAACATTTTCAGTGTTGGTGGATCTTTGCGTATTTTGATTGTAACCTACAATCTCCAAGATATCAATTATCAATGATGCTGGAGCTTCAACCTGCCATTTATTAAACAGTATTTCTTTAAGCATTACAGAACTATTAACAATTGGAGTAAAATTGAATGCAGTTAGGTCTATTTTGGGGTAAACAGTTTTAGATTCTTTATGAGAATATGAACTATTAGCGTAAAGTAATACTCTATTATCATCAAAATATAATCCAGTTTCTGAAACATAATCAAAATTAGTTCCTTTTATAAATCCTCTTTTGGTATTTCTTACATGATTGAAAACCGTTGGAACACTAAATGTATTGATGTTAATTCCTCCAAAGATTGAATCTAAATAATTAGTGTTTTTTAAAACAGTGTTTGGTGAAGCAATATTTTCTTTTTGTCTAAAATATTGTACCTTCAAATAGTAGGGTAGATTTTGCTCAACCGATCCAACAGTAACTATAGGGACCTCAAATCGGATTTCTTTTGTCCAACCTGGATTGGCAGTATCAATTAAATCATTCTTTTCAACAAAATTAGTTTTGTTGCTTGTTCCTAAAAGTTTTGTGTTTTCTAAAAAAAGTAAAGGCTCAAGATTATCATCTGTTCTCAACTTTATAATTAAAACTTTTTTGATATAATCAGGCGATATATATTCCATCGAAGGTCTGGAAATAATAATTGGAAATCCTCCTGATCCAATTTCATATTTTAAATGTGTTTCTTGACTTACAGAATCTGAAATTCTGGTTAATTTAATATTTACATCTTGATCATCATTGTAGTTATTATAAAAATTATAAGAAAACCCTCTTTCACTTCTAAAATCAAGATAAAAGCACTCTTTATTGTAAAATTTAGATAATATTTCTGAGAATAAAACACCTTGCTTTAAGTTTATTGTATTTTTAGTAGTACCACTAAAAGTTGAAGATGATACTCCAATCTCATAATGCATTCCGAAAAAAGCTACTGGATCTATAAAATTTAAAACTTCTTCTCGTTTAACCTTTAGATTAAATTTACTAACAGCTGTTACTGGGGTTACATTTAATAGTGGAGTTACATCTATTTTATGATTTGATTTCTTTACATATTCTAAGTTTACAGGAAAGTTTTCAGTGTCAACAACTATTTCAAAACCAATATTATTCACACCAAAATTTCCTATCCACTCACCTTCACTTACTTTAATTGCTTGAAAATCATTTATTTCAATATTATTACTTTCTGAACTATTATAAATCTCTTCTATTAAAGTTGTGTTTGGCAAAGTACCAAAGCCAAAACTTTGTGGTGTTGGGTCTGGTAAAGAAGGGCTCCCTAAAAAATCTTTATAATCTGTCCAACTTTTCCAAAATTTTGTAATAAATTCACTCTTTGAAGATGGTTCATTAGGAGTTATTAAAGAACCTGAAATAAAGCTACTTTTTAAAACACCTCTATATATGTAATATTTAACAGGAGTATAAGGAATATCTAATCCTTTTATAGGCTTTAAAATAATATTAACTAAATCATTATTAACAACACCTGTATCGCTATCAATATATTCCTGAACAATCATCATCGAATCTTGGCAAGCAAACACTTTAGCTTGAGCAGTTAATTCGAAAATTGTGGTTACATTAAAAACATCAGAAAAATAAAAATAATCTTGAATACCACCATTTTCAGGATCAGGTAAAGTAACAACAATTCTTGGACCAAAATATTGTGAATTAATTGGTAAAGAGATAATGCTAGGATCAGTGAAAAAATGCATAATGTTGATTTAAATGATTTTATTACTATATATCGTTTGAGATACTTCTCATCTATAAGCCCTTAAATTCCCATTCGATACAGAAACAGTAACTCCCACTTCATTTTCTCCAGTAAAGTTTTAAGCTTAGATACTTTTCTGTATCAACAACAGAAGATTCCGGTAGTAACTCAAATGGAAAAGCAGTAGCATATTCGTTAAAAAAATTAGAATGAAATTGTTCTAAAAGTGGAGCTAAATTAAAATTAGGATTATCACGTAAATCCAATACATCCTTGATTAGTTCTTCGCTTCCAATACCTAATTCTTTAAACTCTACCATTTTATTAGCATAAAAGGTAACAACGGCTACTTTCTTTTTTTGACCATATGTCGTGGTTAAAAAAGTCAACAGTAATAGTAGGCTTAAATATTTTTTAATTTTCATTTTAATTTCATTTTTTAATATTTGTAAATATAGCCAGCACTTTAAAGCCAAACAATACGTGAAAACACGTAATTTCATACTCAAAAGGCATAAATTACAGTATCAACAGGTTTTGTATAAATGAAAAGCCAGTTCTTTTAAAAAATATGTGAATTAAAAAAACCGCCTTATACAGGCGGTTAAAGAGGTATAATTTGTTTTTTGGTGTGGTCTTTTCAGTGGTAAGTAGTCAAATATATAAAAAATTTATAATAGTTGCTCCATTTGTCATCAATTTCTTAGTATAAAATGTCTCACTTAAAAAAAAGTTAGAAACTACAGGTCTTCCAAATAAATGGCATTGCACTTTAAGGCATACAAAACCACACCAATAAAATTTTTAGAATCAGTTTTTTCCATAATTCGTCTTCGGTGTTTTTCAACGGTACGCGTACTAATACACAGCTTATCCCCTATTTGAATACTACTCATTTCTTTACAGGCCATAACAATAATTTCAACTTCTCGATTCGTTAGCGTTACTTTTTGAGAAAAAGAAAAATTTGGATACACTTTTTTCTCCCAAAGTATTGCTTCCCTAATCACATCCGCTAATTCAATATCAAAATAATAGTCTCTTAATAACACACCTTTTATGGCATCTTCTAATACTTCAGGTGGTGAATTTTTAGTATAAAAACCATTGGCTCCACAATCCATAATTTTATGCACAGCTTCTTTAGTGGTTAACTGTGAAACAATCAAAATCTTAACATCGGGATGAAGTCGTTTCAAACGAGTACATATTTCAAAACCATCCATAATAGGCATTTGAATATCCAACAAAACAACATCAATTTCTGCTCCTTCGTCTAATTTTTCAAACAATTTAGAACCATCATCAGTATCAAAAACAACTTCCACTTCTTCAAAAGTCGCCAATAACATACACAAACTTTTTCTAAATAATTGATGGTCATCCACCAAAGCAATTCGTATCATGGGTTTAGTTTTAAATGAATAACAAAATGATTGCCTTCTCTCACTTCTCTTTGAATTAAAGTGGCTTTCATATTGTTTAATCGGGATTGAATATTATGAAGACCACTACCCTTTGAATGTTGATAAGCGGCCTTAAAGTCAAATGAAATACCATCATCAATAAGCTCCAAACTTAAACCTTCAGAAGTACTATACAATACAATAAGAGATTGCGAAATCTGACCATGCTTCAACATATTCTGGCAAAACTCCTGTACAACACGCAAAAGCTCATAAGAGTATTCATCAGGAATTTGAGCATCTGTAAAATCAGTTTTAAAATCAAAAGCTTTCCCGCTCAACACGCTCAATTGCTCTAAATAATCACGTAAAGCAACAGTAAATCCGGCAGTGGCTAACAAAGGTGGCATTAACTTATTGGAAATCACTCGCGTATTCATTATGGCTGCTTCCAAAGCATACTTTGCATCCAAAACAAGATGATTATAGGCTTCCTTCTCTGTTTTCCGTTCAAGAATAGTCATAAAATTTCGGAGAGCACTCAAGTCACCTTGAACACTATCATGCAAGTCCTTAGCAATCCGTTGACGTTCCTCCTTTTCACTTGCTAAAGCAGTCTTTAGCAACGTTTCTGCTTCTTTTCGCTTCATTTTAATAAAATGATTTTGGTAAAATAGCACCAAAAAAATCAATGCAAACGCCAAAAAAAGCATCACCGAAGTACCCAACCAAAAAACCGAATTTATTTCGTTCGTCCCTTCCAAATTGATACAATTAATAAGATTCTAAACACTAAAACTAAAATAAGATTGACAACCCAATATTGGTAAATATCTAATTCAGAATTTTCTATTTCCTCCAGCATTAAAAACAAAAATAAAGTTCCAGAATTATAAATTATCAAGCCACTGACAAAGTAAAAGAAAGATAAGTTCAATAAAGACGGAACGTCCACTTTTTTAAAAATAAATGTAAACCAATATATCGAAAAAAAAATAATATAAATGAAAGTGATCATTGAAAGAAAGCCATCAGACTTTGTAGTTGAGAAATCATCATTTAACAATATAAAATACAAGAGGGAAATAAAAAAGAAAAAAAGAAAAAAAACAGAAACTAATCGAAATTTAAGTCCCCCATTACTATCAAAAACTTTTAATAAAACCAAAAATTCTATACATTGATAAATTTTTGACCATTTCTCGGAGTCCAGTTGCAGAAAATTAATCAAGATAATTTCCACTAAGGATGAAAATGCTACCAAAAGAATATAGGGAAATAGACTTTTGGTAGCATTTTTTACAGGTATTAGAAAATATAATACCAATGAAAATAGGCCAACAATATTGACAAAATAAAAAAGACTTACTATCAACTATATTATATTTTTCTACAATTTTATTAATCAAGAATACTAACAGTTGGACATGTCGGTGGACATCTAAAGGTCTTATCGACAATTACTCCTTCTTTCATATCATTTTCATCTTCATCAACACCTACTAATACAACTGTTTTTGTTTTACTTTGGTCGTCATAGGCATTATAAATTCTTAAACCAATACAACCCTCTTGTTCCATAATAGCTTTTAGAAGGTTTGAACCTACGTAAAAAGCTTTAATTTCTTGCGGATGGACAGTTTGAAAATCCCTTACCAAATTTTGAGCTTCACTTAATGTAATTACTTCTCCCGAGTTTTGATCTAAATTCATAAAAATTAAATTTTAAATTATTTAGGACAATATAATTCGGGACTCAGAATTCGAAAATACGTGTTTTTACGCAATTTGTTACGTATAAATACGTATTAAACTCTAAAAAAATCAAATTTCCACCACACTACCTCCAAAATCTCTAACAAAACCCTTCAAAAATTAAGTAAAAATACGGAATACAGTAAGTAGAAATACGCAACCAAAACGTAACGAAACTATAATTTAAGCCTACAACATTATAACATTTGAAAAACCCCATCTCAAATCCGCTAAATTCGATCTTAAAAATTACCGATAAATACGTAATGAATTACGTATTTATACATATCATGCTGAATAATTCTTTTATATAATTTTAACAAACTAATCTAAATCAATCAATTATGGGAACTGAAGCAGGAAAAGGAAATGCAAAAACATACCAGGTTTTGAAAACTGACACAGATAACTCTGCATCTTTCGAACCAAAAAAACATTACTTGAGGGTAGATGCGGTAAGTTGGTATTTAAACAAAGAAAGTAATTTTTGGAAATCTTTTATTGCAAGTGGTGCTATGCAAATAAAACTTCCTAACGAAAATTATGAAGTGGGTCTTGGTACCTACAAACTAGATGATGGAATGAAAGTAGCTCCTATTTTTAATCGTCCAATTATACATGAACGAGTATATCTTGGAGGTAGTTTAACCATTAATGTTACTATTCAAGCTATAAAGAAAGATACTTTATTATCCAAAATTCTTAAAGATTTGGGAAATAGCACGGTAGATGTTGTCACTGGAGCAATTCAAGGAGCCACATTTGCGGGACCAACACCGTCATTACTTGAGGTAAGTAAAAGCTTGACTAGTAATATTAAGGAAATTCTCAATCAAGGAGAAAAAAAAATAGATTTTTTTACGGTTGAAAACACGTTTCATTTAAATAAATTCACGGGTACAGAAAATTATATATTGTTACATCGTGGAGCTGAACTTATTCAAGATAAATTGAAAATTAAAACAACAGACAATCACAACGTTGAATTGACTTACAACGGTAAGCCGTTAGATGATGGTGCATGGGTTTTATTAAGAATTTCTAGAATTGATAAATATTCTGGTCTTAGACCATGGTATATAAGTGGAAGAAGTATCAAATCAGAAATTGATACA
>JAUXNR010000224.1 GCA_030682755.1 Flavobacterium sp. | reverse complement strand
ATAGTTATTCAGATGGATGCTTTTGGAATTCGTGATCCTAAAGATTTCTATACCTTGTTGACCACAGAAGTCATTAAAAATACATCGGGGAAAGTGGAAACCTGGCTTGAAAATATCCGAAAGTTTATCAGTCGGCTTTCTCCTAAAATTTCATTCGGAGCAGATCCATTCAACACTTTCGAATTGGCCTTTGATATTGAGGCTATCGATAAGAATTACAGTGAACTACTTGACCTGCCCGAAAAAATTGCGATTGAAAAAAAAATAAATCTTATAATCTGTATTGATGAGTTTCAAAATACAGCAAATTTTTCCGAAACTGATTTATTTCATAAACGTCTTCGAACAGCCTGGCAAAACCATCAATCTGTCACATATTGCCTTTATGGAAGCAAAAAACACATGATGTCAACCTTATTTGAAAAACAGTCCATGCCTTTTTACAAATTCGGAGAAACTATTAATCTGGAGAAGATTTCAGCAGAACACTGGATAGCTTTTATAATAGAAAGGTTTCAATCTACTGGGAAGAAGATTACAGAAGATCAGGCAAGGATTATAATTCAGTCCGTTAAGTCTCATTCGTATTACGTTCAGCAATTATCGCATCTAACCTGGCTTCGCACATCCGATTCGGTTGAAAATGAAATTATTACTCTGGCAATTGAAGATTTATTAGCTCAGAATGCCAACTTTTATCAACTGGAAACCGAAATGTTAAGCCAAACTCAGTTAAACCTTTTAAAAGCCATCGCTTCAGGAATTACTGATGGTTACAGTAACTCTGAAATTATTACCAAATTCCGAATAGGAACATCAGCCAATATAAGCAAACAAAAAAAAGTTTTATATGAGAAAGAACTTGTTGATATAAGAGGCACAACGCTTGAATTTTTGGATCCAGCTTATGAACTCTGGTTTAAGAAAAATATATTGAGAATTCCTCTTTCATCTTCAACACTTTAAGCGGAGTGATAAAATATAATGACCATTAAAAAATTTACCTCATTAAACCTGTCTTCTTGCAAATAGTCCATAACTTTCAACAGTAAAAATCTGATGTGGATAAAACAATCGCAATAGTAGGTTTTGTGCAATCGCTTTTTGGAATAATCATTTTTGTTTCAAAACGCCCACGTCATTTGAGTTTTGTTTTTTTAACCATCTGGCTGGCTGTAATTGCAATTTTTCTCGGTGCGAGGCTACTTCCTTTTCAGGTGGTTGACTATTTTAAACCCGGAATTTTCCCACAGCTTTTTTTGTTTGGCCCATTGCTGTATTTGTATCTCAGTTCGTTAACAATCGAAAA
>JAUXNR010000216.1 GCA_030682755.1 Flavobacterium sp. | reverse complement strand
TTCTCAATATGTTGAACATAATCTAACATATTTGGAATAGTACGACCTGATTTTCCTAAAATTTCTTCTTTTACAACCACCAAAGTTGTTCCGGCTGGTCCCATATTTTTTTGAGCTCCTGCATAAATCAAATCAAATTTTGAAAAGTCCAACGTTCGAGAAAAAATATCCGAACTCATGTCACAAACCACGGGAATGTTTACGTTTGGGAATTCTTTCATTTGTGTACCAAAAATGGTGTTATTTGATGTGCAGTGAAAATAATCAGCATCAGAAGGAACAACATATCCTTTTGGGATATGGTTATAGTTTTCCGCTTTTGACGAAGCAACCACAACGGTTTCTCCAAAGTGTTTAGCTTCTTTAATGGCAGAATTTGCCCATGTTCCTGTATCTAAATAAGCAGCTTTTCCATTTACTTTCATTAAGTTGTAGGGAATTATCAAAAATTCTAAACTGGCACCGCCGTGTAAAAATAAGGCTTGGTATCCTTTTCCTTCTAAGCCAAGCAATTCTAAAGCTAATGCTCTGGCTTCATCCATCACAGCTACAAAATCTTTACTACGGTGTGAAATTTCAAGAATGGATAATCCTGAATTATTAAAATTTAAAATGGCTTGAGCCGATTTTTCAAATACCTCTTGAGGCAAAATACAAGGTCCCGCACTGTAGTTGTGTTTTTTCATTTTATAGTGAATTTATTTCAGAATATTTTATTACTGAAACATTGATGTTATTTTTAGAACAGCAAATTTCTGAAATTCACAGCGAAAAGACGGATATTTGAGTATGGTTTTTATTATAGGTTATTAACAAAAACGTTATAGTTAAAAAGTTAATATTTTAGTTTTTAATGATTTTGTGGATTTCAAAAGTACCATTGTCCAATGTAATTTTTAGAAAATAAACACCAGAATAAACATTTTCTAAAGAAATGAAAGAAGAATTATCTGAGGATACTGTGATTACTTTTCCGGAACTGGAATAAAGTTCACATAAAATCACTTGATTTAAAGATTGATTATCAAATAAAATTTTATCAACTGTTGGATTTGGATATACACGAATACTGTTTTTTTCAAAAGCAGAAACGTTTAATAAATTTAAATTGTAGGCATAGGCTTTTCCGGTTGAAATTGCAATTCCCTCATCAGGAGCTCCTATTAAAATTTCAGCATCTTGAATGGATAAACTTTTTCCAAATTCGTCATCATTCGCAAACGCACCTTCTCCATAAAGTGTTGTCTGAAGAATCCAGTTATTTGAAACTTTTTTGTAATATTTGACAGGAAATTTTCTTTCAGTCTGTAAAAGATATTGTTCATAACCCACAATCATATTACTTCCTGAAACCGCTATTTTACCTAAAACAAAGTCATTAAAACTAACATCTAATACACTTTCATTTACCCAATTGTTATTAACTCTATTATAAATTAAAACCGAACTTTCTGATTGATTAAACCCATTTACAGATGTTACATATATTCTTTCATTATCTAATATAAAGTCTTTTGTTAGCGTTTGTAAGTTTCCGATATTATAATTAGAATCAATGTAAGTCCAAGTAGTATTGAATGTAAATGTGTGTAAATTATCTGAACTATCTATTGCTACCAACAAATTTCCTTGAATCTCAAATTTACGTCCAAATTCTGAAGTTAACCCGACATTTAATTTTTGTTGGTATGTCCAAGAGGTTCCATTAAACGAATACACATAAACGGATCCTGAACTATTTGAATTTTGATTGTTTGGTGCTGAAATAAATAATGATGTTCCTTGTATTTTTACATGAGAACCAAAATTATCACCTTCAGCAGCATCAAAAGCTGTAATTTTCTGAGTAAAAGTCCAAACATTATCCACTTTTTTATAAATATATACCGCTCCAGCATCAGTAAAACCTTCATCATGAAAAGCAGAACCCACGGCAATATAATCTCCAAAAACGGCAATTGATTGTCCGAATTGATCCGAAATTACAGCATCACTTGGATATAAAACAGCTTCTTGAGTTATAACCTGATTTACTTTTGAAAAAACAAATACCTTTCCCGGGTTAGTAAAAAAAAAACCACTAGACACTACATAAGTGTTATCATGTAAAGCAGTTTTTGTACCAAAATTAGCTCCAGAATTATTATTTGATGGAAAAAATCCACTTAAATTTGTTTGACCTACAGCTGTTAGCATGTAGAATAATGTTGTAAATACAAGTAGTTTTCTTTTCATGATTAAGTAGGTTTTAAACAAAAATAAGAAAAAAGATTAAACGGGATTTAAAAATTTTAATGTATCCACATCATCTGCATAATCCCAAAGTTTTGGTTTTTGTGTTTGACCAAAAGCGATGCTTTTATCCACTAAATCATTAGAAACAATACATTGAATTTGGTCACTTTCGTTTTTCAAACGATTTTTCAATACTTGCAAGTCTTCATAAAACTCATAAAAAACACTGGAAATGGGAGAGGAGTAGCTCGTGTCTTCTTTGATTGTTAAGAAGCCGTTATCCAATAATTTAAAATTACTCATCAAAAAAACAGCTTTGTTATAATCATAATTATTCGAATATTTTTCATAATGAATCACGTCTTGGTATTCATACATGGCTTTAAAAAAAGCATCAAAATTGTAACCTTTTGGCACAAATAACTTAGAGACATTTCGGCAACCTAAACCAAAATAGCGAAAAATATCTTCACCTAAATTGACTAAATCTTCATGGGTTTCATTTCCATTTAAAATGGCAACAGAATTTCTATTCTTACGAATGATGGATGGTTTATTTTTAAAATAATATTCAAAGTAGCGTGCGGTGTTATTACTACCGGTTGCAATTACAGCATCAAAGTTTTCTAATTTCCCATCTGTAAATGTTATTCTGTTTTTTAATTCAGGCTCAACAGCAATCAAATAATTTGCTAAAAATTTTATAAGATGTTGATCA
>JAUXNR010000194.1 GCA_030682755.1 Flavobacterium sp. | reverse complement strand
AAGAGCATTTCTTTTGCCAACATTTGACATCCATGTGTTTTTCCATTCTTCTAAAGAATAATGTCTTGGCGTTTTTTCAGTCATTAAATCATCTTCATCAATAGTTAGTGGCTTATAAGCGTCAATTTTATTGAAAACCATAATAGTTGGTTTACCGTCACTTTTAATGTCTTTTAATATTTGATTTACAGATTCTATATGGTCTTCAAATTCCGGATGCGAAATATCTACAACATGCAAAAGCAAATCAGCTTCTCGAACTTCATCAAGCGTACTTTTGAATGATTCAACCAATTGTGTAGGTAATTTTCTAATGAAACCCACAGTATCTGACAAAAGAAATGGAAGGTTTTTAATCACAACTTTTCGAACTGTAGTATCTAAAGTTGCAAAAAGCTTATTTTCAACAAATACTTCACTTTTACTGATTACATTCATTAAAGTAGATTTTCCAACATTGGTATAACCTACTAAAGCTAATCGAACTAATGCTCCTCTATTGCCTCTTTGAACAGACATTTGCTTGTCAATTACTTTAATTTTTTCTTTTAACAAAGCAATTCTATCTCTAACAATTCGTCTATCCGTTTCTATTTCTGTTTCACCCGGTCCTCTCATACCGATACCACCACGTTGTCTTTCCAAGTGCGTCCACATTCCAGAAAGGCGTGGAAGCAGGTATTGACATTGTGCTAATTCCACTTGGGTTCTGGCATATGAAGTTTCTGCTCGTTGAGCAAAAATATCAAGAATTAAGTTGGTCCTGTCCAGCACTTTACAATCTAAAATTTTAGTAATGTTTTTTTGCTGAGCAGGCGTAAGTTCATCATCAAAAATTACGGTTTTCACCTCATTTTCTTTTATAAAAAGGTGAATCTCTTCCATTTTACCTGTTCCTACAAAAGTTTTAGGATTGGGTTTATCCATTTTTTGAGAAAAACGTTTTATCACTTCTCCTCCGGCGGTGAATGTTAAAAACTCCAATTCGTCAAGATATTCTTTTAATTTATCTTCACTTTGGAGTTGGGTAACAATTCCCACTATTACAGTTTTCTCAAAATCTATAGTTACTTTTTCTAACATATTTTTACATTATAACTGCAAAGCTAAACATTTGAAAATTCATCAGCAGTATATATTTCTAATCTTTAAAAGTTAAAAATGTTTTTTTTGCTAATCAATTCTTAATTTTTGTTAAATTTGACTTCCCCAAAAAACAATATGTTATATTTTTTTAACTCTAACGTTCATTTTATGAAAAAAATTACGCTTTTACTCGTAGCGGCATTTTGTTCCCTTACCGGATTTAGTCAGGTAGAAGGGTTCGAAGGCCCTACTTTTCCGCCAGCCGGTTGGTTAGTAACCGATAATGGTGTCGGAACAACATTCAGCTGGGAACGAACCAGCAACATTACCACTCCGCCAACAGTTTATGAAGGAACATATTCTGCCTTTATGACGCGAGAAAACATTGGAATAGGTAATACCTCTCAAGATTGGTTAATTACAAATCAGATTACTGTTCCTTCAAATGGGCAGTTAAAGTTTTTTACCCGATCTACTTTAGCAGGAAACCAAGGAACTTTGTATCAAATCAGAGTGTCAACCAGTGCAAATCAAGCCGATTTATCTTCTTACACTACAGTGCAACAATATACAGAAAATGAATTAACCGCAGTTTTTAGTGAATATGAAGAAAAAATCGTTAGCTTAAATGCATTTCCTGCTAATCAGCAAATTTATATCGCTTTTGTAATGGTGTTTACACAACCAACAACAGCACTTGGAGGAGATCGTTGGTTGGTTGATAATGTATCGGTTGTACAACAATGTTTTGAACCAACAAACCAAGCCGTTTCAAACATTTCATTAACTGGAGCAACATTATCTTGGGGACATCCCGGAGGAGCTACTCAATTTGAAGTAGAAGTTGTTCAAGTTCCTAATGCTCCAACCGGTTCAGGAACTTTAGTTCCCGGAAACTCTGTTACTACAGCCGATCTTGGATTAACCTTACAACAGTCAACACAATATGAATTTTATGTTCGAGCAATTTGTAACCCTTCTACTAATACCAGTTTGTGGGTAGGGCCGTTTACTTTCTCTACGGCCTCTCCTGGTCAAACTTGTGAGGCTCCTGCTATTATTCCCTCGATACCTTATGTTACAACAGATAACACTAGTAATTATGGTGATGAATATGGTGGTAGTGCAGGAACAAGTTGCGGTTCAGGGAATCCTTATTTAAATGGAAATGACGTCTTTTATTCTTTTACAGCAACAAATAATACTCCTGTAACCATCACCATGAACCCAACCAATACATGGTCTGGGTTATTTGTATATAACAGTTGTGCAAATGTTGGAGTAAGTTGTATTGCAGGTGTTGCTAACTCAAATACAAACCCAAGAGTAATTATATTACCTGTTGTAGCAGGACAAACCTATATCATTGCTATTTCAACATGGGCAACAGGAGCACCAACGCAAAGTACGGGTTATACTTTAACTATTGTAGAAAATAGTTGTACAAACTTTACAGCTACATACAGTGTTTTACCTGATTGTGCTAACGGAAATCAATTTTTTGCTGTAGCAAACGTTACCAACATGGGAACTGCTACATCAATTGTGGGTACATCCAGTGAGGGTGGAGCAACTCAATCCATTTCTGCTCCCGGAACCATGCAATTTGGGCCTTATCCAAACGGAACGGACGTTACATTAAACTTACAAAACGCAAATGATATTAACTGTTTTTCTAATAGTTCAAACTTAACTCAAGGATTTTGTCCGGCAACCAATAATTTATGTTCCGGAGCTATCCCAATCGAATGTGGAAGCTCAGAAACTCAAACCACAGTAGGAGCAACTACAGCAGGAGCACCAACATTTACTTGTGGAACAGGCCCAGGTTCTGGAGGTTTATGGTATTCACATGTTGGAACAGGTGATGTTGTTACGTTCTCACTTTGTGGTTCTGCATTTGACACAAAACTTCAAGTGTTTACCGGTTCTTGTGGCACATTTACTTGTGTGGCTGGAAATGATGATTTTTGTGGTACACAATCTCAAGTTCAAATAATTACTATACCAGGAGTAACTTATTACATTTATGTATTTGGTTTTGGAACAGCACAAGGTGTTTTCACTTTGACAACAAACTGTGTGCCACCACCACCAGCACCGGCAAATGATAATTGTGATACGGCAACAATAGCACCTATAAACACAGATGCGACTTGTGCATTAACTGTTCCTGGCACTATTAATGGTGCAACACAATCTCCACAGGCGAACACATGCGTTGGAACTGCAAATGATGATGTTTGGTTTCAGTTTGTAGCCACTCAGTCCATTCATACTATTTCTTTATTGAATGTTGCAGGTTCAACAACCAATTTAAATCACGCTTTATTTGGAACAACAAATCCAAATGATCCTTGTGCTGCTTTAACATTGATTTATTGTAGCGATCCAAATTTAAGTTATGCCCCCGGATTAGTTGCCGGAAACACTTATTATATCAGAGTTTACAGCTCAGGTTCGTTAATATTACAAAACACAACATTCGATTTATGTGTTAGTGTTCCACCGCCACCTCCAGTAAATGATAGTTGTAGTACACCTTCAATGGCACCTGTTAACCCTTCATTAATATGTGCAGAAACTATATCAGGAACAATTACAAGTGCAACTGCTTCTCCTGAACCAAACGCTTGTACGGGAACTGCTGATGACGATGTTTGGTATCAGTTCACTGCTTTAGCAAGTATTCATAATATTAGTTTTAATAATGTTCAAGGAACTACTACAGATTTAGCATTTGCTACATACTCCGGTGCATCTTGTAATGCTCTAACTCAAATAAATTGTCAGGTTAACAATAGCGGAGTCGTTGGAGGTTTAACCCCAGGTGAGGTGTATTACATACGTGTTTATTCTCAACCGGCAACTCCAAACTTAATCGCTACTTTCGATTTGTGTATTACCACTCCAACACAATGTGACAGTGCACAATTGACTTGTGGAGATGGTTCAGTAATTAATAACCAAATAGGAGTTCCTAGTTATGGAGCCATAGGGTGTTTGTTTACTACGCCAAACCCATTTTGGTTTACTATTGAAATTGAGGTCTCAGGCCCTATTACATTTACCCTGAATCAATCTTCTGCTGGTAATTCTGATGTTGATTTTATATTATGGGGTCCTTTTACAAGTGCTCAAATTAATAGTACTGCTTGTAATAATTTATACGACTAT
>JAUXNR010000193.1 GCA_030682755.1 Flavobacterium sp. | reverse complement strand
TCCTGTGGTGCAGGAACCTTTTTGTTCCGATTGGATATTTGACGTTGAGCTTATTATTCGTATATCCAATCTTTCTTTTTTAAAAGACAAAGATTATTGGTTATATGAAATTCCAGTGAAAGAATGGAGAAATGTTTCAGGGACGAAACGTTCTGCAGCTGCTTATGTTAATGCTTTCTTTGATTATATCAAATTAGTGAAGAAATATTTACTTTAAAAAAATATTATGGACTATAAAGATTATCAAGCTGGGGCGACAAAAGATTTCTTTTGGCACAAAGCCAAGATTCAGCTTATATCTATTTTGCTTAATAAAGTAAAAAGCGATAAAAGAGTAAAAATATTGAATGTTGGCGTTGGAATTGGCGATGAATTGCCGGTTGTCCATAAGTTTGGAGACCTATATGTGATAGATATAGACCCCAAGGCTCTGGAATTGATACCACGGGAGCTTGTCTTTGAAAAGAAAATTTGTGATGCATGCCATATGTCCTATCCGGATAGTTTTTTTGATTTGGCGGTGGCATTTGACGTATTAGAGCATGTTGAAAATGATATTGAATTGATTAACGAAATTTATCGCGTGCTCAAACCTGAAGGGGTTTTTATATTTACCGTTCCTGCCTTTAATTTTCTATTTAGCTCTCATGATAGGGCACTTAAACATTTTAGGAGATATGATAAAAGAACCATTAAAAACCGTCTTTCGATGTTTAAATGTATAGAATTGGGATACTGGGTATTTTCATTGTTTTTGCCTGTAGCTGCACAAAGGCTGTTGAACCGCAAAAGCTCTACTCATGAGGTGCATTTTATGAGATTGCCAGGAATTATTAATAATATTCTTTACTATTTATTGATGGTTGAAAATCGGTTAATAAAACACAGGATTTCTTTGCCTGTAGGAACAACCATTTATGGAATATATAAAAAGATATAACAAAGAGTGGTGAAATTATGAGTGGAAATGATAGGAAAAATCTGGTTTTAAATATTAGGACAATTCTGTCTAATCAGTGGGTTTACTTTGCAATTTTTCTTTTTGTATTTTCTTATTATTACTTTTTCACTGAAGGGCTGCCATGGTTCTGGTATGATGATATCTATTGGATTGAACAAGCCGAAAAAACCCCGGTATTAGCTTTGATAAAAAGCATTTTGGATTTCACACACGGAAGT
>JAUXNR010000192.1 GCA_030682755.1 Flavobacterium sp. | reverse complement strand
AGAGGTTTGAGAAATGTGATTGACGGTGAGGCAGAATTGCTAACCGGTTTTGAGTTTAACATTCGTGGAAAACTTGGTACCAGTTTGTATGCACCGTTTACCACAGCGATCGATCGCGTAACGGGAGAACTATCAGTTACTTTGCCACCATTTATTCCAGCTAACATGATTGCTGCTCCTACTGGAACTACTCATTTTAAAATTATTTCAGCGGGTTCTGAGGTTGATTTTGAAGCTGAAACGTTTGTGGTTGAGAATTCTGAAACCGCTATTTTGCCATGGAACGCTGTTCCAACGGTGGCTATTAACCAAGTGAATACTGTTACGCCTAACAGTACTAAACCTTTGTTTTTGGCTGTTGGATTAGAGTTTTATCAAGAGGTGAATGGACAAATGTATTCGTTGAAAAATGGTGCGTTTAATCCGCTTGCTTTGGTTCAAGTTAGTGGCTTGTAGAATATGGTTTTATTTTTAACCAGAACTTATTTCCCCGACGGGACAAATGGTAAACTCGAATGCGAGGGTAAGTTAATTTGTTACACTATTGAATTGCCTTGGAAGAGAAACGAAACGAAGGTTTCCTGTATACCTGAGGGGAAATATTTTATAAGAAAGCGATACAGTGCTAAATACAAATGGCATTTGGAAGTTGTGGATGTACCGAATCGAAAATTCATTCTTTTTCATCCTGCCAATAATGCTCAAAAGGAATTGCAAGGCTGTATTGCTCCTGTTACTAAACTTTCCGGTCCTGGACTTGGTTTGATGTCTCGAATAGCTTTTGAAAAGCTAAAAGACATGGTTTACAAAATTTTGGATAAGAAAGAAAGTGTCGAATTAATTGTACAATAGATCCTTACAGGATGACAAAAAAGTAGATTATGAATAAAATTGTAGAGAGAGCGACTGCTCCCACACCAAAGTTTTTTAAAGTGCTTCGAACTGTTGGATTGGCATTAGCTACAGTTGGTACAGTGGTTTTAACTGCTCCGGTTTCATTGCCGTTGATTGTAACTACCATAGGTGGTTATGTGGCCGTTGCCGGTGGTGTTATTTCCGCAGTTAGTCAGTTGACTGTTGAGAAGAATGAGCAGCCCGACTAATTCAACATTGGTTGGCACTGCAGGAGGTACTTTTTTGAGTATGCTACCCAATTTGAACTCAGAAGATGTGATAAAAACAGTCATCCTTGCTACTATTGGAGCTGTTGTGAGTTTTTCAATTTCGGTGTTGCTCAAGTATTTGTATAGGAAGC